>CAMWRK010000001.1 GCA_947176655.1 uncultured Prevotellaceae bacterium
TACTCATCTGTCAGGAGAAACTCTTCGGCACTGTCCTCCGACACTATCCTATCCATATACTTCCGTGCCTCGGCATATTTGCCCTGCATAAACAGTATCCAGGCATAGGTATCCAGATAGGTCTTGTTGTCAGGTTCCGCCTTGATGGTGCGATAGCTCATTTCTTCTGCCTTGTCCAGATTCTCGTTACGCAGAGAGAGATAGTAAGCGTAGTTGTTAAGACACAGGACATTGTCCTTGTTGTACACCAGAGCAGAATCGTACTCTTCAAACGCTTTCTGCCATTTTCCCTGTTTGTAGTATACATCGCCTTTGACAAGAAAAGCATCTGATATCAAGGCTATGCGTGTCTCCTCCGAACGCAGCCGAAGCCCCTTTTCCATGACCTCCAGTGCCTCGCGCAAGTCGCCCCGCTCAGACAGAATCATGGCAAGGAAATAAGAGTAGGCAAGCTCTTCCGGATGATAGTTGACTCCTCTCCTGCATATTTCTTCCAGAGATGCCCAGTTCCGGGTTCCGGCATAGTAGCTGAGCAACCAGCGTGTGGCCATGTCATTGTCCGGTTCGACATGCAGTATCCGCGACATGACATCACATATTCTTGCCTGCGGCTGCCTGCGGTAATTAAGATAGGCGGCATACATGGCCAACATATCTACCGACATGGAGTCCAACTGCAGAATCCGCTCAAAACGTGCAGTCACCCCATCTATCTCAGCAGAATCCGCCGAAGCACGCTGTATCATCTGCTGCATCAGCACAGCCCTCTTCTCCGTATCTGTTCCAGGAGCATAAAGAATGGAATCGCGTACAGCGACATACAGGCTGTCCATCCCCTGCACCGCGTAATAGTCCAGCATGGCCATCTGCAAGGCGACATTGGACGGATCTGTCTTCCTGACCTCGTCGTATATCTGCAAGGCACGGTCAAAGTCACCGATTTGCTGATAACGATAGCCCATATCTATCCTGAAAGACATGTCCGCAGGATACTCGTCGCACAGGCTCTGCAACTCACGGAAAGCCTTCGCGCTGTCACCCATCTGCATGTACAGAGCAAATTTCTTCCCCACCAACTGCTGCATCTTTCCTTCCAGCATCTCCAGTCTGTCCAGTGTGGCGACAGCATCCTCCGTGCGTCCGAACCTGTCGTACATGCCCGCGATATGGTACAAGACATCCGACCTGCCGCTCTGCAGGCGGCTAAGCCGCTCCAACAGCGGCAAAGCCTCCTCTTCACGGCTCTGCCTTATAAGTATAGAGGCCAGAGGCTCTACATAATAAGGATTCATTGAATCCAGCTCCACAGCCCTGTACAGATACTCCAGTCCTATGCTGTCTTCACGGATGTAGAAACTCATTCTCCCAAGGTGAAACAACGCTTCGGCGGAACACGAATCAATCTCCAGACAATGGCTATACAAGTCGTGAGCCGCAGACCATTGGCCAAGCATACGTTTCTTTGCAGCCTCGGTCATGAAATAGTCCAGACGCGACTGTGCAGCCGAAATGCCTGACAGCAGCGACATCAGTATGCAGAATACATATTTCATCCTCATTTCACGCCGCTATGACCGAAACCTCCTGCACCACGTTCCGTCTCGTCCAGAACATCCACATTGACGACATCAACCTGCTCGTACCGCGCTATTACCATCTGGGCTATCCTCTCACCGTCTCTTACGACAAAATCCTCCTGCCCCAGATTTACCAGTATCACGCATATCTCGCCTCGATAATCGGCATCTATGGTTCCAGGAGTATTCAGCACCGTTACACCATGTTTCAGTGCCAGCCCGCTACGTGGCCTTACCTGAGCTTCATATCCTTCCGGCAAGGCCATGAACAGTCCCGTAGGAATAAGTGCACGCTGCAACGGCCCGACTACGACCGGAGCGCTGATATTGGCTCTCAGATCCATGCCTGCACTGCACGGTGTAGAGTACTGCGGCAACGGATGGCGCGATTTGTTGACAATTTTTATCGACTTCATAAAACAAATATTCAGTTGGCGATTACTACAATGTCGGAATGGACATACCGTTGATATTGCGGTACATGTCCATGGCATACACATCCGTCATTCCGGATATATAGTCCAGCACGGCCATTATACGACCATACAACGTCGGCGCCTTCATGTCATACTGCGTTGAGACGCGGTTTATGAGCAACTGCGACAATGCCTTCTGCGGATGAATCACAGCCTGCACCATCAGATCGGTAAGGCTGGTAATGACCTTATAACCCGCTATTTCTATATCCATAACATCCCGGCTGTGGTATATCCTCGAATAGCTTATCTCCTCACATCTGCGATATGCCTGCCCCGGAATCTCTCCAATATGGTCTATGAGACTCCCTTCAAACTCTCCGTTGAGAATCTTCTCCTCGTTATCTACAAAAACCTTCACGCATTCCGTCTCCAACGTGTTTATCACACAGGAACGCAAATACACTATCTGTTCGTTGCGATCCTCAAGTGTCGACATGCGCTCGAAAATCCTCTCTCTATGCTCCTCGGGGAAATATGCCATCAACAATTCCTTTGTCTCTTCCGTGGTGAGGATTTTCAGCTTGTAGGCATCCTCTATGTCCATTATCTCGTAGCAGATATCATCGGCAGCCTCTACCAGATACACCAGTGGATAGCGGGCATAACGCACGGTTCCCTTCGGGCTGTCATAACGTTTGATTCCGAGTTCTGCTGCAATTTTCATGTAAGAATCCATCTCTGCACGAAAAAAACCGAATTTCCTTTTTCCGGAAGACAGATTGCTGCTGAACGGATACTTCACTATCGAGGCCAGCGTACTGTATGTCATCACGAAACCACCTTTGCGCCGTCCGTTGAAATGATGCGTCAGCAGACGGAAGGCATTGGCATTACCCTCGAAATTCACCAGATCGCTCCATTGTTCCGAAGTAAGCGAATCTCCCGTATCCTCACAAAAATAATCCTTAAGGAAATGTCCGCCTCCCTCGCTGAAGTACGTGCCTATCGCCCTCTCACCACTGTGACCGAAAGGAGGATTGCCCAAGTCGTGGGCAAGACAGGCAGCAGAAACGATGCTGCCCAACTCCATCAGATGCGTGTCCCTCAGATGCGGATGACGCTCGACAAGTGCACGGCTGACATCATTGCCCAGCGAACGGCCTACGCTGCTGACCTCCAAAGAGTGCGTCAGCCTGTTATGCACAAAGATGCTGCCAGGCAGAGGAAACACCTGTGTTTTGTTCTGCAAACGGCGAAACGGCGCCGAAAATATCAGCCGGTCATAGTCACGCTGAAACTCCGTCCGGTCATCTACCTTGTGCGGTTGCTGCTCCTGACCGAACCTTTTGTTGGAGAGTAATTGTTCCCAGTTCATCTAAAAATATCCCGTCCGTTTATACTTGGCAAAAATCATTGCCTGTCAGTGTTACGTTCTGCCGGCTATTTTCCAGTTCCATCCACAGGATAAAACAATTTGCTCGCTCCCGATGTCACACGTATCAGTTCTGGATGCTCGGCAGCAAATGTATCAATGTGGCGCATACGCTTCTCATGCAGTATCTCGTCCACGGCAATCAGTATTCCTGTTTCCTCCACATTGCCGAAACCATCGTTTATGGCAGTTCCGAAAAGTTTCATCGTGGGCGACAGCCCCATGTAGGCATTCACCAGCGGCGGGATGTTCAGGCCACGGTCACGCACTGCCTTGTTCAGTATTCTGTAGTCTTTTTTGAAATCTTCCTCTACAAAGAGAGACTCGAACTGTTTGGGGTCATGCTCGTACTGCAACGGTACAAGCGGCTCTATCAGACAGTCCGGATCCGGAAAATGCTTATGCAGGAAGTACAGAATCATGTCTCTGCTGAGACGGTCATACGACGGATACATCGTAAACTTGCCGAAAAGATAGCGTACATTAGGTTCTATGACTGTCACCGCTCCCAGTCCGTCCCACAGATTATCCAGAGCGAACAGGCCTTTTGTACCCATACGGCTGCTCTGATATTCGAGAGTAACGAAAGAACGTCCCAATTCTATGGTCCACGGCGCATAGTCACGCATGAAAGTCTCAGAAAAATGGAACATGTGGCTTGTGGCAAGTAAGGGCTGGCCGTCCTTGCCGATTTCCCAGTCACTGCCAAGTATATATCTGTAGCCTCCCAGTATCTCCTCCTCCTCCGGATCCCACACGATAAGTTGCTTGTACGGGTTGTCGCATGTATCGAACTCATCCAGATCCATGCTCTTGCCTGTGCCGCCGCCGGCTGCCCTGAAAGCAATTTCACGAAGACGGCCTATTTCACGAAGAGTGTTCGGCGAATCCTGCCACGTTACTATATATATATCATTCCCACTCTTGTTGGTACGCCGCAATCTGTGCTCTTCCGTAAGCTCAGCCTTTATCAGTTCTCGGGGAATCTTCGCGATAATATCTTCCATATCAATACTTATGCAATGAAGGCAATTCTTTCCGTAATTTAATAGTTATCAACCTACCGTTGATAAAGTACCGCCCTTCGGGCAGGCCGTTAAGCCAGTTGGTTCCTTTATTCAGGCGCATAATCAGATAAAATGCTCCGTTATCAGTATATATCGGCAATATCTGTGGTTCCTCGCTCTGCACACGAACCGAACTGCCCACGACATGCAACTGAACAGGATGGACAGAATGGCTCATCTTGTGTTGCACCACACGGTTCCCTTCAATGAATACTGTTCTCGGTATAGTGTCCTGAGTCTGCCGCTGACGTTCTCCGTATGACATGTCGGTCGGCGCTACTGCCATTACCAGCAGAGCACCGACCGACATTATTATGGACAATATACCTTTCATTCAGATTATCTCGTTTCCGCGCCACAAATCCTTTTATTTAGGACAACGTCAAGGCGGAAACGTTTATCCTTTCTATCCTTTTATCTGACCAGCAGACCGGAAGCTTCATACTTTTTGCCGGCCTTTACGATAACTATACGACCGTTTGCGATGAACTTGCCATCGGTCTGTACATCAGCGGCGATAACGGCATCTATGCCATCAGCCACCTCCTTGACAATATCGGCTTCGCTGCGGGGACAAATCTGAAGCTGGTTGAAATATGTCACCACACCGGTAATGCTATAGACCGCATCTTCCTCCAGTTCAGGCAGAGTCATGAAAGCGTTGTACGGAGTAATGACATCCTCTCCCTGATAGAACTTGCCTCCCTTGTATGTCACACTCTTCAGTGCAACCACGGCACCCTGACTGGCAGCAGAGAGGTCGGAGATGTTCTTCTCCAAAACAGGAGTCTCCTGACCGGGAGTAACTGTCAGACCCTCGGTGTTGGCTTTCAGGTTCTTCAGTTCTGCGGCTCCGTTGTAGAGTGTCAATGTTGTAACAACAACACCGGAAAGTTTGTCGCCCACATTAAAGCCATGGCCGTTGGAATATACCAAGATACCCTTGCCCGTACCGTCCGTAAAATATACATTGCTGGTTCCCCTGACACCTGTACATATCAGACCTTCGGTATCCATAGCGATACCAGTATCTGTCTTTGTCGCAGCCTCCAGAGCCTCGCTCAGAGTCATAATCTTGAGAATAGTGTATGTCTGCGAAACCACCATGCTGGCCTTGCCGTCCAGAACTGCTATAGCCTTTATTGTCGTTGTCTCGGCAAGGCTGATAGGCTCCGTGTACTCGGCGCTTTCCTCCGTAGGTTCGCTACCGTCAAGCGTATAATATATCTTGCAATCCTCTCCAGCAGAGAGTTCTACTGTCTGAGTACCCACATAGCTGCCGCCCTCCAGGCTGAACACTGGAGAGTCCACAGTACCTTCCGGCAATGTACCATAGAAGTCAATTCTCTCCACTTCGACATATTGGTTGCTTGAACCTGATGTCGTGACATTGAATACCAGCCTATAATATGCTCCTACGGAGGCGTTTACTTCAAACACCGTTTCATCGTCAGCCTTAACTTCACCGACTACATATTCCTCGGCATTATCAAAATCAGCATTATCTGAAACATACAGCGTTGCACTGTTTACCGTCAGATTTATGCGATACGTCTTCAGAACTACCTTGTCCACAGAACCAATCATGGGGGTTAAGCTTGTACATGCGCGGTCTTGGTCGGTCAGTTTCTTACCTCCGATACGATACAGTTGCTTGCCATCATAGGAATAATTGGTATTACCCTCTATTTTCCATTCAATTCCATTGCACTTCATGATTCCGCTGCCGCTGTAATCCGTATTCTTACCGGCAACAGGTTCCATACTGTAAATCAACGTTGACTGAGCCATTGCTGTCAGACCGACCAGCATCACTGCAAATGAGAGTAAAAGTTTCTTCATAAGCTTTATATATTTAAGTGTTAATATTAATTCAAGCCATCCGCACAGCAACAGGCACTTCAATACGAATATTTCTCCCGTATTTTACGTGCAAAATTACAAAAAAAGATAACAACGGCAAACAAAAAAACAGAAATATCCGCCATCCGTGTCCGCTCACAAGCATCCGCCAGGTCTGTGTTGTCACGCCCGCCTCTTCTGCTGCAGAAAATCATCCAGACTGCAGCCCTCTATACATTCGAACCAGTAGCGTGCCGTTTTTACTGCTCCGAACCCCACAATCTCGCAGTCGGCTACCGATGCCACCTTTCCGGAAAGAATCAGACGCTTCAGTTCCGCGACACGGTAGGCAGCAATATATTCGTGAACATTATTGTGCCCGCGGCTACGCAGGCACTGCAGGAGCAACTGACGGTTCAGCCCTGTCTCCGCACACAGTCTGTCGCGTGTAAAGGTACTGTTCATCCATACCTCCTTATGCCCCAGCATCCAACTCTGCACACATACATACCGTTTGTGGTTCATCTCGTTGAAGTCAGCGCGCCGTTTGTCCTCAGACTGCGCTTCCTTGTTCCGGACATCATCTGCCACTGAATCCACAGCATCCGCCGACTCCAAAACGATATCAGGATGTGACACTTTTACTATCAATGTCTTCATGGAGTGGCATACCCAGAAAAAATTTACTATTGTGAACAGCAACATGTACGCACACAGCAACATCGGGGTATAGCGCAATGCGGTGTAGAGATACAATATCACCGACAGCACCAGAACAGCGGTGTAGGTTATCAGAGACATAGGGAGACTGGTTCTGGAAGCCAGACGGCGCGGCAGGAAAATGATATTCACCACGTAATACCCCCCCAGCAACAAAGCCATCACCCTCAGCATAAGATCTGCCGACAATATATTACTGAAAAACTCATCGGCAGAATACACCTTGGTAAGTTGCTCCGCCGGGAACATTGCCACGATATATACCCCTGCCAATACAAACACCGGACTGGCGTATTTCAACATGCGCCCCCACTGCAGGAAACCTGGCATGACTATTCCGAAAGAGTATATACTTTGCAGATATGCCCCCACGACAAGCATCAGCAACATATAGGGATTCAGTATGCCTGGCCTACCCGCGACAACCACATCCCCGAACATGGCCACAATGGCCGTTACAGCAGAAAATATTGCCAGTATCCATGCCAGGCTGAGGTACTGCACACGATGGCGCGCCAATATTCCCATGACACACAGACCCACGAAATGCGCTGTCGCACAACAGGCAAATACTACGGTCACTATGGTCGCATCAATGCTCATTGCAGGCAAAAATATGTAAAAAATGTGGAACAACCAAGCATTGGCCTACAGTTTTCACCCGATATAAGTTAGATTCATCAGCTACTCACTGTGGACAGTCATCCGCCGGCAACCCGACTGTCCAGTTTGCCTCAAGCGGCCACTGCATAATTTCCAGGTTTCCGAAACGTAATGGTATATGTGTGCTTGTTCTCCGGAGCCTCACTGATGTTCTCGCCTTTTACTATGATTGTCAGGACTGCGGTTCCTTTGTCGTACTCTGCAGTATATGTGGCAGCGCGACCTGTCATGTCAACACCGGTGAACAGAGCCGGATCATAAACCTCGTCCACAGTGCTGCCCATGGCAACTTTCCGCCCGTTGTATGTGATAGCCGTAGCCTCGCTGTGGTAGAGCATTTCCATGTCGTCGATGAACATATAGTCGTTCTTATTACCTTTTCCGGGCTTTGAACTTGTGGCTATGTATACCAAAGCATAATACGGTTTCTCATTAGTCTCTTCATTACCAAACGGAATGATGTACTCTGTCCATTTATCGTTGCTTTTGATATCGTCCTTGATGGCTTTGGATACCAACGTTGCGGTGATTTTACCTGTATTCACATAGGGATCCTGATAATACCCTTTCGTGGTTAAGAATACGGAAACCTTGGCCCTGTTAGAGCCCCGGAACTTTAGCCAGACACGGACAGCATCGGGACGCCCGCTGAAACGCATGGCCTGATCCTCGCGAGTCTCATTGATATAATTGTAATTGCCGCTGCCGTCGGATGGATTCATGGAAGACATATTCACGCAACCTGTAGTAAGATTACCCTGTGCGACAACAAAAAATACGTTGCGGGCATGTATTCTTGCCGAATACCGCCCTGACGTTCCCGGGCGCAACTCCCTGGAACTCTTCTCCAATTGTATTGCACCGGCCATACTCTTATAGCCACCTGTACCATCCATAAAAGAGCTCCATCTCACAGGCTCTTCCCCCCTTTTGCCACCGTATGCCACCGTCTCCCACACCTCAAAGTCGGAATTGGCAACCTGATATTGTGCGGCAGCGGTCAATGTCATTCCCATGGCAAATGCCACAAATAACGCGTTCTTCATAAAGCCGGCTAATGGAACTCTACGTCTCAATTATACCATTCGGTCAGTTGTAATAATACCGTATATTATATATCTTGCCTGCCTCCTGATCCGATACCGTCACCTCTGTCGTCTGGTGCACGACTCCATCTGTATTTGCGGTCATCAGATTATAGGCAAAACCGTTGTCCGCGCTGAAATAGGCAGTCTGCCCATCCTCCAACGATACGGTTCTGTCAGCACTATGGACTGTAAACGTATACTCCGGAAACAACAAAGCAAAGCGTTCCGGAAGTGTCAGGCACACACCGTAATTGATCATTGGCACCTTATAGCGGCAGTAGGCCGTGTTATCTTCTTTTATCTGAACCACAGTATCTCCGAAGAGACATGCCTCACCGAGTCCGCCGTTTGCCGTAGCCCATGAAGACTGATTGTCCGTATAAGCACGAAGCGTGTACCTTCCTACCGGCAGGTCTATCACCTGAGGAATCTGACCGCTCTGATACTGTCTGACCACCGAAGCCTCGCTATCCAGAATCATCACGGCAAATTGGACTTCAGAGTCCGAAGAACGTACAACCACCGGCTGTGTGGCATCCAGCAGTGTCAGGCATAATCTGCCACAAGACGGTTTGTCTGCTGTCATGTCCCCGCTGCTGCAAGAAGACATGAGTAAGAGCACGGCAAATGCATACCCCAAAAGACATGTAAGAAGACTATTTCGCATATTTGTACGAGAGTTTGTGTATGAAGCTTTTGGTTTGGCCGGAACCATAGCTGTTATTGGCTTTTACACTGGTAGCATCGGCATTGAGAGTGAATGTGACATGGTCGTCATACTTGTTGTACACACTACTGAAGAATTTGGTGCCGGAATCCTTGGAAAAATAGGTATAATCGCCCACCGACAGAGTAAGCGTGGTACCAACAGTGGCACCATTAGTGGCAACGGTATAAGGACAGTCCATCCGTGTTCCTGCCGGTATGGCAAAGCGGTCGGACGTAATGTACTGCGGTTGTGATGTGGTGTTTTGCCCCAGGCGTACGCACGACATGCCACTGTCCGAGACATCCCAATTGACAGTACCATGACTGTTCCATCCTGCATCTCTGGTTGGCGGAGCATATTCGGCGGGAAGACCGGTTATGCGCACATCCTTCTGCGTCATGACTGTTATGTCTGCAAATGTTGCAGTGCATGACAGTGTGTACTCCGTCAGCGATGGAGCCAGATTTGTCACGTCAGGATATGAGATACGACTACCGTTCATGGTTCCGGAAAGTGTTGTCTCGTTGACGGTTGTCGTGACAGATGGCGCATACGTCGGATTGTTCAGAAGAGACGGAGCAATTCCAATGTTTACGGATGGGGCATACAATGTATAGGCATCACAATTGTTCGCGCCATCCACATCGCCGGACAAGTATTTTGAATATGAAGTGTATCCATCCGCCACAATATCGACCGTAGGCTTTGTCACGTTGAAATCGCGTGCACCGGTTTCGCTCTCAATGCCGTCCCTGATTACATAGAAGACAGCCCGATACTGACCGGAAGGAAGATACGGATATTCCATGCCCTGTTCATCGTGTCCCGATGCTAACGCCCCGTCTCCCTGTACACTGCGCATGACAGCATTTGCAGAGTTCTCCACGACTGCCTTCCATTCAAATCCCGGATACCCGTTGCCGAAATCGATATCTGTTCCGGCAAGCCGGCCTTCCGCGTCGAATGCATGATGGACCTGTACACCGGGAAGCGGCAACCATGACAACGGGATTGTCTGCTGGAGAGTCACTTCCTCAATCTCTACAGCAGAAATCTCTATCGCCATAAGGCTCTGCGGATCGGGCAATGACAGCGTAACAATGGCATGTTCGGCAGGGGCAAACGATGACGGGAAATCTGTTTGGGAAAGATCCAGCATAGCGCTGACATGTCTGCCGTCCTCTTTAAGAACGCCAGTAAATTCCAGTGAGACACTGCTGCCGGAACGGAAATATACGCTTTGGTACGATTTCTTGTCTGAAACAGTTGCATAATACCCATCCACATGCACACGGACAGCATAACTGTCATACAAACGCGAGAAACGTTCCTGCTCCTGCACATCACGTCCAAAGCGTACAGAGACCAATGAGTTGGCAACGCTGCATGCCACGTCTACCTGCGTGTTCTGCCCATGTTCTACACTGACATTATCCGCCGTGCCGAGATAGTATGGCTCATCTATGGCTATAAGCGGATTGTCACCGCATGAAACAGACACTTCATAAAGCCCTGTCGCAAGCGGTATGGCGGTATCTGTCAGCTTGTCCCGATAACATATCATTCCGTCCTGATTTCTCACGACAAGTGAAAACCTGTCCAATGACGGTGCACCGATTTCCACCGGTGTACTGCGTGTCTCAATTTGTGATGACACATTGTTCAGTCTGACATTGAGTGTTCCCTCTTCCCGTTGAGGTAAATCAGCCTCCGTCTGACATGCTGTAAGGATCAATGCAAATAGCAGTGCAGGGATGTTATTTATGATGTTTGCTTTTTTTATGATCATTCGTAAAGTAGTTTCATATTGTCAAGTTGCAGCAACGACTTATCGCCACCGAGAAAATAATCACCGTATTTGCTGCTGGAGGCAACGATTATAATATATTTCGGAGTGCGGTTTCTATGCCTGTATTCTATCTGTATGGTGTGTGTCGTCCATTGGGTTACGTCACAATCCTGCGTAAGCTGGCCATAAGCTATCACATTGTCACTCTGCGGGTCGAACAGTTTAAGTTCCGACGGACGGGTACGTATTACATAAGGGTAAACTGTTCCTTCGAATTCTTCCTCGTCCGCATCACCGATGAGAGCCACATACACCTGGCACATGTCAGGCTTGCCGCGCAATCCCTCGTATACCTCACGACTGATGTAACGTGCATAGGACTCCTCCCATTTTGTGCCGCCCTTGTTTATTATTGACGAGTAATAACGGAAATCAAATTGCAGATGTGTCGGAAAACTGTTGAAAGGCCTGCCAAAGCCTAAAATGCCGTTTGTTCCGTCCGTCTTGAGATATTTACCGGTAAAGATGCTGCCGGCAGCAAACTTGATGACAATGTATTTGGACTGCAGATTGGCAAATGTACGCCCGTCTTCTGTAACACCGGTAGTATTGCTTGCACCTACAGTGGTTGCACCACGGTTACCGGTATCCCAGTAAGCGGTCTGTCCGTCTGCCCATGGCCTGTACAATATCTGATTGCCCGCACCTTCCTGACTCCAAAAATCAAAACTGCCGTTTTCTATCTGTATTGCAGGCGCAGTGGTAAAACACTTGACCGCAGTCGCTGTCTCTCCCGAAACAACCTGCAGTTCATATTCCGTACCCGGAAGCAAGCCATCCACCTCCGCACTGTATTCTGTCTGGGATGTGACAACCTTTTCCGCAGGCAATACACACCACTCCGCCTCACCAGTCTGACGATACTGAACCTTGGGCGTAGTGCCGTTCTGTTTTTCACCACTTACGAATGCCCTGACCGAGTGGGCAAATACGGATGCTGTCGTGGACAGGTGGCTGTCTGCATTGTATACATACACATTCCACGTCTCCAACTCCGTCTTCCAGGCACATCTCACAGAGAAAGTCCTTCTCATGCTGAAATCCAGCGTCTGCCCCGTAGGATCGGGAGTGACCGTACCGTGAATGCCTCCGAGCACCATCTTATTGACCTTTACAGCCGAAAGATTCTGCGAGGGTGACACATAGACCACAACATTATTGTTGACGGTATCTATGACAGCTGTCCCCACCTGGTTCTCTACCTCAACCTCACGCACGACGACCTGATGTACACGTATCTTCCATTCATACTTCTGGTACGTTACAAGTTCAAAGACTACCTCCTGCGAGAAGTCCAATGTAGGCATGAGACCTTGGCTGGGCTTAAAGGAAATGTCCGTACCCTTAACCCTGACAGTGGCGTCATTACTGACATCCATACTTCTGATGTACAGTTTGCTGACATCTACCCTGTCATCGACATAAATGTCCACCGTCCGCTTTTCCTTGTCTATCAAAGCCACAGGTTCGCCCTGTCCATTAGGAGAGCACTGACCCTCAATGAGTATATCGGTTATCTCACTCTTTACCAAAGGCAAAGGCAGGTCATCCTTTATGGTGCAGGAATGCAGCAACAGTATTGCCAGCAGAGAATGGTATATTATGAATGTGTATATGCTGCGTTTCATAAATAGAATGTCAGTCCGAGATTGACACTGAATATATTGAACCTGAAGTTGGCTCCGCCACTATTGCTTTTTCCCATCTCATATTCCGTAGCCCCGGGATGCAGGTTCTTGTATTTGGTCCACTGGTAATTTATACCCATAACACCGATAGAGGTCTCTACTGCCAGAAAGTCTGTAACAAACACGCAAATGCCGGGAGAAACACCCAGCTGCACTGCATGAGCTGTTACATACGAGCCGTCCAATGTATTGATACCATTGCTCTCGTCCCTTATTCCGGTACTGTTCTTACCCTGCGCATTGGCATAAGAGAATCGTGCTTCGGCAAAGCATCCAAAGATCTTGCTTCCGAACAATGGAGTGTAATATCGCATGAAAACAGCAGCCTCATGTTTATGCTCCAGATCGTACAGATCCTTGAGGTTTATGTTAAGATCCTCTCCGAGACTCAGCTCCAGACTCCCCAGGTCGAAATATTGCCTGCTGTAGTTATAGCGGGCTCCGACAGCCAGATTATCGGCAAAGAAATATCCCACTGCAGGGGAAACGCTAAGAATGTGAGCCTTCAGGTCAAGGTTCTTGAGCACTACAAAGTTGATGTTCTCATTATCCCACTCACGATAGTTCGCAGAAAGTCCGGCCATCCACGTTCCCTTCGGAATAAACACAGCCTTGAGTTCACTACGGTCAACACGCTGTATACGGCGCGTCGATTTGGGACGCCGTGGTTTCTGCTTCAACATCCGTATCAAGTCCTGTACCGATATTGAGTCATGTATCGACATCAGTTTCTGCACCGATATTGAATCATGCTGCACTATCGAATCCCGAACCGCCACAGAGTCCTGTATCGCCACAGAATCCTGTATATCTATTGAATCCTGTGCTGACACTGCCACATATCCGAAGATAAATAGCAGTGTCAGTAAAGAAGATTTGATGATGTTTATTTTCATTATTGCAGAGTTGGTTCACCGTATTCGAATGAGAAGTCATCTACATACATGACATTGCTGTCTGAACCGTAGAAGTAGTCACCCCACTTGTTGGCACTACATACAATAAGCATGTATGCGGGCTTTTTGTTCGTGACATGATACCTCAGTGGTATGGTAAACTCTTCCCACTGACCATTGGTACCGGTATTCCTCGTCAATTCTCCGTAAGCTATTACGCGCGGGTCTTCCTCCCAGTTGATGACGGTACTCTTCTTGTACTCGCCACTTTCCGCATTGCCACCGACCTTCAACTGCTCTGTCAGCAATGCGCAGAAAATCTGGCAGGCATCCATCTCGCCCTTGGCCGGAGCACCTGCACCAGAAGGCTGGTTTCCACGATTGATTGCGCCCGGAGTAAACGCGAAATAACCCTTCAAAGCACTGGGACGTGAAACAAACGGGACACCCCAATCCAGTTTGGCACCGCTTGTGCCTATCAAGTCTACGCATTTTCCAGTAAACAGGCTGGCAGCGGCAAGTTTGATGACAACATATTTTGTAGCCAACTTGGCCGAATATGTACCGCTGTGAACCATTTCCGTACTGCGTGTAGTGACATTGTACGATTCGCCCATAGTTGTTGCGCCAGGATTACTTGAATCCCAATAAGTGCCACCCTCAGCATTGGGATACCACGAATTACCGCCCTTGTACCAATTCTCGAAGCTGGCATTCTCAATAGCGGTCTGGCTTTCGGTGACGAACTCCATCTCGTTGCTGTTCACTCTGGTCTCTCCGTTATTGTAGCTCATACGGTATACGTAGGTCTTGGCCGGAGTCAGTCCGCTAAGATGATAGGTGTATCCATCAGCACCATCGGATACAAGCTGAGAATAAGGAATCTCAGTCCATCCCGGCGCTGTCTTCAGACGGTACTGCATTGTAAGTTTTGTAGCGTCAAACTCAGAGGTCTTGGCTGTTACCGAACCAGTAAGGTCAGCAAACGTGCTCCAAGCATTGGCCGTCATAACCTGTAAAGACGTAGAACTCTTTCTGGGAACCTCTATGTTGAACGTGTATGACTGCGTAGCGTCGTCCACAGACACGGAAACACCGCCCATATTGCCGGCCTCGGCAATCTTGTAGTTGACGATATAGTGGTCGCGCGCCTTCACACCTGTCACGTCTCTTGACATGGAATGCTCCTCTCCGGCCATATTCGTAACAGCCAGCAGGAAGTTGAGGTTGCCGACAGGGAAATAGGCCGAACCGACTGTCTGGTAACCGAAACGACGCATTGCAACGCCCTCTACAGCCGAACTTACGATACAGGATGCTTCGCGGAAATATTTGCGGAAATTCTCGTCAAACTTGACACTCACCTTGACATTGGCCTGCGTCAGAGTAAGGGTAGCCTTGGTCAGTGTCTTGGCCGCTATCGTCACTCTTGTGAAGCCGTCATAGTACGGTGCACCAAAACCTGAGCCAGAACCGTCCCAACCTGCGGAACTGCCGTGGATGGTGTACGAACCCTGCGGAAGAACGATATTGCCCTTGAACGCATCGTCGTTGCTGACATCTTCCGTTGACATCACCACCTTGCCACTGTTGTTGTCCGTAATCTGCACACTTATCTTTTTGGGATTGTAGCCCTCGGGCTTGTCTGCACGCGTGTTGGTGGACGTAAGGGTATTGAGTTCCAGACGCAGATAGCCTGCGCTGTTCATCATCTCCAGTTCTTGCCCGTTATCGCATGATGCAACAAGCATGGAGACGGCACACATAATCAGTATATATATTCTTGTTTTCATAGTCTTGTCTTTTTATGTATGTTAGGTTAATTTACCGTAAGCGTCAGTGAACCTTCCTTCTTACCACCCTTCATGTCTGTTATCACCAAGTCAAATGTATGTGCTCCGGGCAATACTTGCAGCAGACTGAAGAAATTGCCTATCGGGAAGGTATATTCCTTGTCGCCCTGAGCAGGAACTGTCAATGTCTGGCCAAGTTCGGTAAACAGATTTACCATTTGTGTATTGCCGACAACCTCTGCACCGTTTACGAAATCCACGTGATACCCGTCCTCAAGGTCTGCCAATGAAGAGAGCATATCCTCACTGGTTGAGGACATCTTGACTACGATGCTCTTGATTCCGTTCTCGCACTTTATGTACGTATTGCCCAATGACGGATCCGTGCCTGGTGCCAGTACCATGTTCTGGGGAAGGTTCAGGAGAATCTTGGAATCATCGTTGCCAGGCTCATCACCACCTTGGTTGCCACCCTCCTCAAATCCGGGCTTGTCAACGACAATGACTGTTACTTCCTCGTTCGTTTCGGTAAATGTCACATTGGCATTTATGCTGATGGCGTTTATCTTGCCGTCCGTAGATTCTGTCGGAGAAAAATTGAGGGTCAGAGCATCACCTCCGCCGAAGTTCTCTCTGTCATCATCGTAACTTTCATCAGCCTGGTCTTTTGTCAGCAGGCTTCTGGACGTTATTCTGCTGCCGTCTGCTGTCATACCACGGAAATTCACCGTAAGTTCTTTTGCTCCCTCCTCACCAAAATACCAGTATACGGCATTCGTAAACTCTGTGTTAGTGAAAGACAGGACTGTCTCGCTGCCGTCGCTTATGGTGATTTCCCATGATTGGAAGACATCGCGGAACTCCTGACTGTAATTCACCGTAATCAGACTGTTCTGCATTTTGCATACAATATCGACATTTGATGTCACGCCTTTCAGGATTTCCATAGTTTCCGTTCCACTGTAATACGGGTCGGACATTCTCTTCTGTATTATGCCTGGGGTATGTGATTGTACGACATAATTGCCCACAGCCATCACCACCTGTTCGGGAATCTCCGATATCGCATTGTAGGACAGAACCTGTTTTCCTTCCGCATCGTAGACATCGAGAGGAAAGTCCGTAACCTGAGAAACGGCACGCGTTTCCGTCTTCTCCGGAGTTTTTACCCGGACATTGAATACGGCTGTTCCCTCACCCTGAGCTGAGCGGTCTATATCTATGGTCTCAGTGACACACGATGTAAAAAGGACAGTGCAAAGAACACCTATCTTGAATTTATTCAGGAATTTCATAAGTATAATTATTTCTAATAATGTATAGAAAGCTTGTTAGAGCCATGTCACGGGAATCTCGTATGTTATCTTCTTGTCGTTAGTGCTTTCATCTATGGTGATTCCTAACTGCAGACCACCATCGGTGGTCGGAGTATAGCTTGGCCTGATTGTAAGCTTATGCGCCTTGTTGCGCTCCAGTCTGAATGTTCCTGTTGCAGAACCGTTTGCCACTGTGCCGCCATTGCCCTGTGTGAGATAGTCTTCCTTGGCTTTCAGACTGATTGTATAGTTGATGTTCTCGCCATTCTTGTCCAAGGCTATATACCATGGCTCGACATCTGTCTTGCTCCAGGCAATGGTGCTTGAACCCAACATCTTGGTTCCGCCAAACGTTACGTTATAGTCGTCAAAATATGTTGCCATTGTCTGGTCAAAGTCAACAGACACCTTTCCGCATGTGGGCGAACAGTTCACCACAACGCTCTTTTCCTCCTTTGCCTTGAGGGTGACCACCGTCGAACCGCTCATGAAGAACTCGTCACGGCTTGCATCATGCTCTGCACCGTAGGTGGCAGTAATCTTGTAGCTGCCGATGTCAAATGTCTTCGGGAGATAGGAACCCAGCTCATAAGCCTTGCATTCCAGCAACACATTGTCGTTGGAGGCATTTATTATCTGAACCGTATATTCACTTGTGAGCATATAATTGCTCTCATTCAGCGAACGCGTACCTTCACTAAAAGAAGGATCGGGATTAAGATTTATACTCAGCGTCCCTTTTCCCAACTCATTTGGCGGGGAAACCAAATTCAGATTCTTATCATTCGCGCTACAAGAAGCAAGTGCCAATGATGCAAGAATACCAAAACGAAAAAAAATGTTTCTTCTTTCCATAACTTACATTAATTATTGATTTATATTTTCTATGTCTGTCATTACACCGTGCGTCATGCGCACAGAGGATTCCATGCCAACTTAACTGCATGCAAAATTACCTTATTTATATTATACGCGCGCGAAATATTGGTAAAACCTTGCATTTTACCGAATCTTCCTCAAAAATACACGGTTTCATCGCAATGACAGCAAGTGCAAAAAACATTTTTCACTTCATCGCCGCCTCGGCATCCTTGCTGAGACGTTCCACCGAGGCACGGATGATGACCACATCCTCCAGCGGTCTGTCGTTGGTATCGGTGGGGCATTTCTGTATCTTTCCGACAATATCCAGTCCCTCTATGACCTCGCCGAAAACAGTGTACGCACCGTCCAAGTGCGGTGTGCCCCCATACATCTGATAGTCGCTTATCATGAACCTGTCAAGTTCAATTCCTCTTTCAGAAAGGTAAGATATAGCCTTCTTCAAATCGGCAGGAGCCATCTTGCGCCCCCATACTATATAGAACTGCGAACCGCTGCTGCGGAAGTCGGGATTGACATCATCGCCCTCGCGTGCCGCCGCCACAGCGCCGCGCACATGGTACAGGTCTGGAAACACTATCTCTGCCGGCAGAGTGTAGTCCTGTCCGCCCTCGCCGAGAAGCGAATCCTTGTTGGCATTGCGGCTGTCGGGGTCACCGCCCTGAATCACGAAGCTCTCTATGACTCGGTGAAAGAGAAGTCCGTCGTAATATCCCGATGCGGCAAGACGCAGGAAGTTGTCCCTGTGCACCGGTGTCATGTCGGACAGGGCTATGCGGATGTCGCCAAGCGAGGTCTCAAGATGTACCACACTGCGTTTCTCCTTACGAACTGCAAGAGCGGATACCGGCATCATGAACAACAAGGCCAGCAGGCCGGCAAGAAAAGTTGATAGGCGTGTCATCTGTTCTTTGGTTTATTTGTTACATAATGGCAAACAAATGTAAATAATTTCCGTGAGATTTCCGCATTGACGGATTTAAAGATAAGAGATCGACATCTTCGGGGACACGAAAAGGCATGGCGACTGATTTGGATTGGCCAGAAATTGAAATTGTGTCAACAAAAACAGCCATATTAATCTACCAGAACATCATTGCCCCGGATTATTCGATGATGCAATCCATCGCATCCGACAAATGCATCTCTGGCAATATGTTTCACGCCATGCGGAATAATTACAGTAGAAAGTTTTCTGCATCCGGCAAAAGCGTACCGGCCAATGTCACATATCCCATCCGGAAGGACAAGAACTTCAGGAGTGTTGACAAAAGCATACGAACCTATGGCAGTCACTTCTGGCAGGAAACGCGTTGTGGCACAGCCGAGAACCAGTCTGCCAGTCCTTCTCTCAACGATTGAGTTTGAACCGTCAGATTTGTAGACCGTATTGTCTTTGGCAACTGTTATGGCCACGCATCTCTCACTGTAACGGAATGCCGTGGAATCAATGCCAGCCACCGAAGCTGGGATGTCAATGGATGTAATGCCGCTTCCCTCAAATGCAAAAGCGTCTATATACCTGACTCCGTCCGGAATGACCGTACCGTTACATCCTGCCAACAATGCGCCGTTCGATGTCCGGATGATGGCGTTGCAATTGTTACGGGAATCATAGTATCTATTCTTCGGATCTACAACAATAGAGTGCAACGATACACAACCGGAAAACATACCGTTCCCCAGTTCCTTGACTCCATCCGGAATATAAATGCTGTCCAATGACGTGCAGTCTCCGAACTGCCCTCCCTTTTCAAAGCATGTCAGTGTGCATGGCAGAATGACACGCTTTAGCGAATGACATCTCCAGAAGGCATCAGCACTGACAGTAGCCACACCCTCCGGTATCGTTATGCTATGCAGGTTGATGCAATACTGAAAGGCACTCTCGCCAATGACATCCACGCCGGAGGGAATTACTGTTGTGCAGCAACCTCTGACGAGACAACCTCCCTCTATTATCGCATTGCAGTTTTCTCTTGAGTCGTAAACCCCATTCCTTTCGTCCACAGTTATTGATGTAACATTTGGACAATAGTAGAATGCTTCCCCGTCAACCATTTCCACAGTAGACGAAATATGTATCTTTGTCAGATCGGGACACCTATAGAAAGCGTACTTGCAAATGTTTTTTATTCCTTCGGGAATGATAACAGAATCAACAAGACAACCGTCGTAGGCCGCTCCGCGTATACATTCGACGGAAGAAGGAATTTTTGTTCCCTTGCATCCATAGACAAGGCCATTGCTTCTTGTTAGGATTATAGCGTTGCACCTGTCTCTGCTGTCAAATATCCTGTTGCCGTCATCTACGTAAATCGACGACAAAGCGATGCAGTAAGAAAAGACATATTCGCCTATAACCCTCACACTGGCAGGAATATGTATCGCCTCCATGTCCGTACAAGCACAGAAAGCACTGTCGCATATCTCTTCTATACCGTTGCTTATGTCGACTTGCCTTATGCTACTGCACCGGGCAAACGCAGAATTCCCAATACCTCTTACATAATATGTCTTACCATTGTGGCGAATCTTGGCTGGAATATTCAGGACAGCGTCCTTGAATGGATACCCATCATTCCATGCCACAATATTGACGGAATCCTTGCAGATAACCTTGTACTGAAAACCTGATTCGACAAAAGTGGAATCAGCCTTTGCACACAGTATCGGAAATAATACCGCAAGGCAAAATATGTACAGCCTTTTCAACATACCGTTACAAATTATGTTTTATTTAGATGGTTTAAATATAACGCCTACTATTTTCCAACCATTCTGAAAATTTCCATTAGGTTTTATTTTGCCTCCGTCATAAGATGTCTTTTGTGTGTCGAAAATGCTGTATCCAGTGAAATTTATTTGGCCTTTGCTGTAAGATTTGACATATGCCATATGGCCATTGCCATTTTCATCTTCGAGCAAAATACCATTTATTGATTTACAATTGTTATCATCACAAAAAAATGCGTTTGCTTCATTAGCAGAAGAAAATGTCTCGTAACCAGAGAAAAGTTTTTTTGTAGTTGTTGTGCCATCAGAATTCTTAGTAGTTCCTATTGGGAATCTATCATTCAATTTCATTAGTGTGCTAATGGACATTGATGAACTTTCCGGTGTCCAACTGTAGAATCCAACAGCCAATGCAAAGTTATGTAATATTTTGCATAGAACTATTCAATGGTGTATCAAAATTAAGTTTTTCTCTGGGTCTTCTGTTCAATTTCTTCTGAATCTTCCTGATATTCCCATCCGTAAAGTCTGCGAAGTTCGCTTTCTTGGGTATATATTTCCTGACGTGCTTGTTTGCATGCTCAATGGCTCCCTTCTGTCATGATGCATACGAATCCGCAAAATACACTATGACCTTTTTCTCTGTTCTTCAGCCGTCATCTGCACTCACAAGCCTTCCGGAGTGCCTTCGCTGGGACGTCTTCCGCTCTTCGGCATGGACACATTTCTGTCATTATATTTCCTGAATGCCATCGGGCATTCCCAAGAGACCCCAACCAGTCTCTCCCATGCCCCTTCACAGCCTCCGGGACACATCCTCGCGATGTCCCGGTTCAAACATCGTGGTCTTGGAGGCGAAGACCATTGAGCTTGGCCTCCAAGACCACGGTCTTTCGACCCGAAGACCACGGTGTCTCTGGCGGGGGTATGCGAGATGTCCGACACAGGATGTCATTACGTGCCTTCACCCGCCGATGGCATATCATAGCAACGCCCTATAATACAACAAGATATAGCAAGTCAAGAACAAGCAACAGAAGACACCATGAGCGTTGGAACCCCACATGGTCTGTCATGTCTCCTTCTGTTTTACACACGGTCTCCGACTTTTATACTGACGACACCGGCCAAGCCCAACTGACTACACCGCTAACGTGTAAAGATTTTTTTTGATAGAAACACCCTGTATACAAAAAGCCCCCCCCTCTTCACTCAACGCTCATCAGCTCATCCATATATATAATGTATACACCTACCAGCCGCACCAATATCCGCCGCTTCCCCGATTTTTTATCCCTTACGTGCCGAAATCCGAAGTTTTTTGTCTAAATTTGCAGACATGAAGAATATTGTACACCTTTTTATATTATTTATATCCGGCATACTCATTCCAACCCTGTTCATGACTTCCTGCGGCGACGAACTGCCATATCCAGACGAAAAACTCGGAGGAAACACCGTAATCATATACATGGGAGCGGACAACAGCCTGTCCGGCAACGCGTACTCCGACCTCGAAGAGATGCAAAGAGCCGTGCGCGACATTCCGGACGATTGCCAACTGGTGGTGTACAAGGACGGAGAACTGAAACCCGCGATATACCGTTTCACGAACAAAGGCAGGACAACATGGAAAGAGTTTGGGGAGGAGCACAACAGTGCTGATCCGGCCACGGCACGGAGCATCCTGCAGGACATCGTCAGAGATTTCCCGTCCAGGAAATATTCGCTGATTCTGTGGAGCCACGGTTCCGGATGGATGGCTCCGCCGACCAGTTCCCCGCAGAAAGCCATCATACAGGACAAGAACACGGGCAACACGCAGACAGGTGGCACATCGTCACAGGGCAGCTGGCTCGGCATCGATGAGCTGGCCGACATACTGGCAACATTGCCCCGCATGGAGTACATCATGTTCGACGCATGCTACATGCAGAGCGTGGAAGTCGCGGCAGAGCTGTACAGCTATACGGACTACATCATCGGCTCGCCGACAGAGATTCCGGGAGCCGGAGCACCATACCACCTGACACTGAAGGCCATGTGCCGTGCCGACATACAGGGCATCATAGACAATTATGCGGCTGCATATCCGGGAAACTACGGTGTGCTGCTCTCCGCCGTGTCATGTGCTGAGTTTCCGGCTTTCTGCGAAGCCACGGCAAAATGCATTCCCCTCGCCTTCAACAAGGAAAACATGCCATCTCTGGCCGGAATACAGATCTATGCTCCGGCCTTCGGTACGTCCCTGCCATATCAGAAAAGTATGCCGGTGCCATACGACATGCGCTCCGCCATGCACCGCGTGCTTCCGGACGAGACCTGCGAGATCTGGGAGAAACAGTGGAGAAAGACCATCCTGTACCCTGTAAAGGCCGAAGGATGGGTAAGCATCTACGACAGCTACAGATACGGCCACTTCCACTGCACCATGACTGACCCGGAGCACTACGGAGGCATCTCCATGAACATCCCGGACAGCAAATACGACACCAAGGGGTGGAACAAGGAGTTTGCACAGACAGAATGGTACAAGGCCGGCAGCTGGGAGCAGACAGGATGGTAGGAGCCGGGACGGGGGAATCTGCGGCGACATGCCCAATACGGAGACTTTCGCAATATTTAACGGACAGCCCTCGGTATTGTCGGAAAATAACATTAAATTTGCACGGGAATATTCATTAAATTCAAATCGTATATCTATGCTATTCGACAGAGAGACATACATACAACGCCGCCGCGTGTTGCGCGAACGTATCGGCAGCGGACTGATTGTTATGACAGGCAACAACCTGTCACCGGTCAACTATCCGGCCAACGCATACCGTTTCCGTCAGGACAGCACATTCCTGTACTACTTCGGGCAGCACCGTGAAGGACTCGTTGGTGTCATCGATGCCGACAGTGGCAGCGAATGGCTCATCGGCAACGACATAGACATAGAGGACATCGTGTGGTTCGGTAGCGTGGACAGCGTGGCAGACATGGCACGGCAGAGCGGCGTGGCCAACTCCGCCCCTATGGCCAGACTGAAAGAACTGACGGACAAAGCAGCGAAACAGGGACGCAGGCTCCACTTCCTGCCCCCATACCGCCACGACCTGATGATACAACTGATGGACCTCACCGGCATACACCCGTCCGAGCAGAGAGCCAAGGCAAGCACCGAACTCATCATGGCCGTAATAGACCAGCGTGCCGTAAAGTCGGCAGAAGAGATTGCCGAAATAGAACGTGCATGCGCCATAGGTCATGAAATGCACACCACGGCCATGAAGATGGCACGCCCGGGAATCACGGAACAGGAGATATGCGGTCGCATATCCGGCATAGCATCGGCCAAGGGGTGCATGGTGTCATTCTCGCCAATAGTGACAATGCACGGCGAGATCATGCACGGATACCCCAGCACGGCACCTCTGGAACAGGGACGCCTGCTGCTGTGCGATTGCGGTGCAGAGACCAATGAGAACTACTGTTCCGACCATACGCGAACGACGCCGATTGGCGGACGCTACACACAACGCCAGCGCGAGATATACAGCATCGTGGAGGAATGTCACGATCTGGCTCTCTCCGTTGCCGCACCGGGTGTCAAATGGCTGGACGTACACATGGACGTATGCCGTCTGATGGCCACACGCCTGAAGGAGCTGGGGCTCATGAAGGGCGATGTGGAAGAGGCCGTGCGTCAGGGCGCACACGCCATGTTCCTGCCCCACGGACTGGGACACATGATGGGAATGGACGTGCACGATATGGAGGGTCTGGGACAGACCTTCGTGGGTTTCGACGACGAGGTGCGCCCCAACACCGAACAGTTCGGCACCAACTGTCTGCGCTGCGGACGCAGGCTTCAGGAGGGATGGGTCATGACGGACGAACCGGGCATATACTTCATCCCGGCCCTCATCGACGACTGGAGGGCACGCGGGCTGCACAAGGACTTCATCAACTATGACCTGCTGGAGACGTACAAGGACTTCGGCGGCATACGCATAGAGGATGATATTCTCATCACCGGAGACGGATGCCGCTTCATCGGCGACAGGCTGATTCCTTATCACATGGACGAGGTGGAAGCGTTTGTTAATCAACAATAATATGTAGAGCGGCTTTCCATATTAATACATTAATTCCACCATTAGCTATATCACTCAAAACTGTAACATGAAGAAAATACCATTTTATATTGCAGTATTATATTGCATTTGTCTTCATTTATATTTGAAGCAACAACATTTAATATCTGCATTTGAGCAAAAAACACCTATATTTTCACAAAATATAGAAGCATTAACACTTGAAGAAGAAAAAGCAGGCTATGAACGCAGGATTTCTACACTTACCGAAAATATTCGGTATGTCATAAACCCAGAAACGGGAAAAGATTCGGCTGTACTAAATGGTTACATTCATGATGTTGAATGTAAAGGATTCGGCAACCTTAACTGTAATAGTTTTTCGGACTTCCATGACAAAGACGAGCCGAACAAATGCAAATTCACATGGCTGTAGCGTTATGTAATCATACACGTCTTCTTAACACATGAGCATGAATACCAAGACATACATTACTGCATTAATCTGCATTATATGCGCGGTATATGCCTGTACAGAAGCACGCCATAGCGAAGCACGCATATGTGAAACGGTCAGCAACACACAGTCCAGCGATTATTGTGCAGATACGTTGCTATTCCATGAATGCATGGAAATACACTTACAGGACTCCGTACGAGAAGCCTTTGTCAGCAGAATTGACAGGCTTATCATAACTGGCGACACTCTCTATATCACTGATACCAAACAGCGCTCTGTAGTGGCGTTCAACACCAAGGGAGAATACCTGTTCCGCATCAATCACCGCGGACATGGAAACAAAGAATACACCGATCTGATAGACGTGGCCTACGACAAATGGAAACATGAACTGCTGTTCCTCGTATACCCCAAGGCAATCTTTCACTACACTCCTGACGGTCGGCACATACGGACAACTCCCGTTGAAGAGGCATACACAGACATATGCGCAGACTCCACATTCTACTATCTGGCAGAGGAGACGTATACAAATGGGATAATGACAGACAAGGCTCTGGCCATAATGAACAAAAACAGTCTGAACATAACACGCACTATTGACATCGAACACGAACAAGCTCCGTTCTGCTCCTTGGGGCGTAAGTTGTACTCCGGAGTTGGAGACCGTATATGGTTCACACGCAAGTTCGATTACACGCTATACTCTTTCTCCAATGGCATTGCACTGTCGGATGTTATCGTCAATTATGGCTCCAGGGAGATGGGGTGTCAGGACAGGAGCACACGATGGGACTGCATGGAACTGGCACGGTATGCAAACGAAAATAACTACGTGTATGGCATGCACAATATCTGTGACGGACAGCATACTATGGTGTTCTCTACCAATCAAAACGATATTAATGTCATGGACAAGAAGAAGCATAGCAGCATATCATACCGGGGGATAGTACAATCAACATACGGCACCCAGTTGAGGCACTATGCCGTGATTGACGGTTCCGACGCCAAATGTGTATTCTTCTTTTGGCCGGAAGAGTACGACAGTGCACGCCGATCACTCCGGGAGAATCCGGATATAACCATGAAAGTGAGCACGGAGTACCTTCGTCTGTTGGCGACAACCGATGGACGGCACAATCCGGTTCTCTTCATATACACTCCCAGATAGTGCAACCTTACAACACAAAATACGCCATATAGCACCAGAACACAGACACAGACACAGACACAGACAACAAACAAAATATCAAAAACCAATGAACAAGTACCTTTTCATGGCAGTTTCCGCGATATGCGCCCTGCCCGGAACAGCCCAAGAGGCCAAGAAAGAGATTCCTGCCGATTCTCTCGTATTCACGACAGTACTGGCAAATCCCGTAACAAGCATCAAGAACCAGAACAACTCCGGTACATGCTGGAGCTACTCAGCTCTGGCTTTTCTGGAGAGCGAGGCTCTGAAGAAAGACCCCTCCAAGACCGATCTGGACCTGTGCGAATCATTCCTTGTAAGCAAGACCTACACCGACCGTGCAGACCGTAACGTGCGTACACACGGCGACGCCAGCTTCAGCCAGGGCGGTTCTTTCTACGATGCCATCTTCTGCATGGAGCGCTACGGTCTGATTCCCGAAGGTATCATGCCCTACCCCATCACCCCCTACGGCGACTCTCTCTTCAACTTCACAAATTTCTTTCCCCCCATGGAGGCATACGTCAAGAGCATAGCCACAAGCAATGCCAAGAAAATCAACCCCATCTGGAAAAAGGACGTGCAGGGCATGCTGGACAACTACTTCGGCAAGTGCCCAGAGGAGTTCGAGTATAAGGGCAAGAAGTACACTCCGCAGAGTTTCGTCAAGGAATACCTGAAACTGGATCCCAACGACTATGTGTCCCTGACCAGCTATACGCACCACCCCTTCTACACCCCCTTCATTCTGGAAATTCAGGACAACTGGCGCTGGGCGTCAAGCTACAACCTGCCTCTCGATGAGTTCATGCGCGTCATGGAGGAGAGCGTAAAGAGCGGCTGGACATTCGCCTGGGGTGCCGACGTGAGCGAAGACGGCTTCAGCCGCCGCACCGGCAAGAACAAGTGTGTGGCCACCGTGCCCGACACCAAGACGACAAGCGGTGTGGGCAGCGACCAGAGCCGCTGGACTGGCGAGAAGGCCGGAGCAAAAATTTCACAGAACGACGCTGCCGGCGAAAAGACCATCACCCAGGAAATGCGTCAGGAGGGCTATGACAACTGGACCACGACAGATGACCACGGTATGCAGATATACGGCATTGCCAAGGACCAGAACGGCAAGGAATACTTCATGATGAAGAACTCATGGGGCGAATACGGCCCCTACAAGGGCTTCTGGTACGTGAGCAAGCCCTATGTCGCATACAAGACAATGAACATCGTCATAAACAAGAATGCCATTCCCAAGGACATCCGCAAGAAACTGGGCATATAAGACACAACCTGCTGCACAATGAACTACATTTGGCACTACAACGAGCCAGAGCGTGACAGTCAGGAAAAAGCCATTTCACTTGCCAAGGAGCTGGGCATCGACCCAGCCCTTGGCAAACTTCTGCTTGATAGAGACATAACCACGGCGACAGAGGCACGCCGTTTCTTCCGCCCTCAGCTTACGGAACTTCTGGATCCCTTCCTGTTCAAGGACATGGCTGTGGCCGTAAAGCGTTTGAACGATGCATTGGGACGAAAGGAGAGAATACTGGTATACGGAGACTACGATGTGGACGGTGTGACAGCCGTGGCGTTGGTATACAAGTTCCTGCAGCAGTACTACTCCAACATTGACTATTACATTCCGGACCGTTACGAAGAGGGATACGGAGTCTCCCGACAGGGAATAGACTATGCGGAGGAGACCGGTGTCAGACTGATCATAGTCCTGGACTGTGGAATAAAGGCTATCGAGGAGATAAAGTATGCCCGGGACAAGGGTATAGACTTCATTATATGCGACCATCACGTACCTGACAAGGAACTGCCTCCTGCCGTGGCCATACTGAACGCCAAGCGGGAGGATTCGACGTATCCATACGGGGATCTGTCGGGATGTGGCGTGGGATTCAAACTGATACAGGGTTTTGCAAAAAACAACGGCATAGCGTTCTCGGAACTGATACCGCTGCTGGATCTGTGCGCTGTCAGCATAGCATCGGACATAGTGCCCATAATGGGCGAGAACCGCATTCTGGCCTTCCACGGCCTGAAACAGCTGAACCAGACGCCCAGCGTGGGCATGAAGGCCATAATAGATATATGCGGACTGACCGGCAAGGAGATAACGCTCTCCGACGTCATATACAAGATAGGGCCGCGCCTGAATGCCTCTGGAAGGATAGACAACGGTCGCGAATCGGTGGAACTGCTGATATGCAGAGATGAGGAACAGGCGGCACACAAGGCGGCTCAGATAAACCACTACAACGAGCAGCGCAAGGATTTGGACAAGGCCATGACGGAACAGGCCAACCAGATTGTGGAGTCGCTGGTGCACAGGTCGGAACACAAGGCTATCGTCATATACAACGAAGAATGGCACAAGGGGGTCATTGGCATTGTCGCATCCAGACTGACGGAGATATACTTCCGCCCGGCTGTGGTACTGACACGCGACGGAGATGTGGCCACAGGTTCTGCGCGTTCCGTGGCCGGTTTCGACATATACAAGGCCATAGAGAGCTGCGAGGACATACTGGAGAACTTCGGTGGCCATACCTACGCATCCGGCCTGACTCTGAAGGCCGAGAACGTCGGGGAGTTCAAACGCCGTTTCGAGGAATATGTGGACAGCCATATACTGCCGGAACAGACCGACCCTACGCTGGAGGTGGACGGCATGATGGACTTCAAGGACATCACACGGCAGTTCTTTCTGGATCTTAAACGCTTCCAGCCTTTCGGCCCGGGCAACCCAAAACCGCACTTCTGCACGCACAACGTGTACGACTACGGCACAAGCAAGGTAGTTGGACGTGACCAGGAGCACATCAAACTGGAACTCGTGGACAGCAAGAGCGACAACATCATGAACGGCATTGCCTTCGGGCAAAGTTCGCAGGCAAGATACATCAAGACGAAACGGTCGTTCGACATCGTATACACTATGGAGGAGAATACGTACAAGCGCGGCGAGATACAGTTGCAGATAGAGGACATAGCACCGTCCGAACAGGACTGACACACGACTTGGCAAGCAGCCACTAAACACGACACTTATGCCCGAGACCACTAACACACACAGCCCTTCCGCCCCAGACTGGGCGGAGGGGCTGCTTCGCAAATACTGGGGACATGACTGTTTCCGGGGTATACAGCGCGAGATAATAGACAGTATCCGCGCCGGCAGAGACACGTTGGGCCTTATGCCTACGGGAGGAGGCAAGAGCATAGCATTCCAGATACCTGCACTGGACATGCCTGGGACGTGTATAGTGGTGACACCGCTGATAGCATTGATGAAAGACCAGGTGGCGAGACTGCGCCAGCTTGGCATCAAGGCCACGGCGATATACTCGGGAATGAAGCACGACAGCATTATCGCTGCCATGGAAAACTGCATACTGGGTGACTACAAATTCCTGTACCTGTCACCGGAACGGCTGACCTCGGAACTGTTCCTGGCAAAACTCAGACACATGACAGTGTCTTTCGTCTGTGTGGACGAGGCGCACTGCATATCGCAATGGGGCTATGACTTCAGGCCGAGCTATCTGGCTCTCGGCATGCTGCGCAAGGAGATACCGGGAAAAACTTTCCTGGCTCTCACTGCCACGGCAACACCGGAAGTGGCGGACGACATACAGGAGAAACTGGGCTTCGCACGGAAGAACATGTTCAGGATGAGTTTCGCACGCCCCAACCTTCACTATGCCCTGCTACGCATTTACAACGAGGAGGAGGGGTTGGAACATGTACTCGGAATGTATCAAGGCTCTGCCATTATATACACGACACGCAGGCAGAAGGCGGAAGAGACGGCATCCATGCTCTGCCGTAAGGGATATACCGCAGCATTCTTCCACGCAGGACTGCCGGACATGGAGAAAGACTACCGGCAGCGGGACTGGATAGAGGGGAAGACACGCATAATGGTGGCTACCAACGCCTTCGGCATGGGCATTGACAAGCCGGACGTCAGACTGGTGGTGCATCTGGAGCCGCCAGATTCACTGGAACAATACTATCAGGAGGCGGGACGCGCGGGACGGGACGGAAAACCATCGCATGCCATACTCTTCTGCAACGGCAAGGAAACGGCATCGCTTCAAAGACGCCTGCAGAGAGCCTTCCCTCCGAAAGAAAAAATAGCGGAACTCTATGACCACATCTGCTATTACCTGCAAATAGCTGAGGGGGACGGCTGTGAACGTGTCAGAGAGTTCAGAGTACACGAGTTCTGCACTAACTTCCACCACAGTTTCGGCGAAGTGCAACCGATGCTGGCCATTCTGGAACTGGCCGGGTACCTGCGCTTCACCGATGAGGAGGAGACTGCATCGCGTCTGTATATCACCGCCACACGCTCACAGCTGTACTATAATATACACGGCGATACGGAACGGCTGTTCAACTATCTGCTGCGCAATCATACCGGCATCTTCCAGGAATTCGTCTACATCGACGAGGCATCGGCGGCAACAGCCACCGGCATGTCGGCAAGGGAAATATACGAACAGCTTGTTGCGCTTGCCCAGAGACATATAGTAAGGTATATACCGCGCAAAAAAGTCCCCTACCTGACACTGACGCGACCGCGCGTGGAGGGCAAGGACATATTCATACCGCCACATGCCTACGAGGACAGGTACGGACGATACAGGAAACGCATCGACAGCATCATCGATTACCTGAACGACACGGAACACTGCCGCACATCCATGCTCCTGGAATACTTTGGAGAACATGCCGCACACCGGTGCATGAACTGTGACAACTGTGACAAGCTGAACCCTCCATCCGTTTCTGATGATACTTACGATGACATTCAGAAGGATATACGTGCACAACTGAGCCAAGGTTCCAAATACGGTTATGCCCTTAACCTGTCAAAATACAGGCCGGAGGACATAGAGCACGTCATAAGGGTAATGACAGAAGACGGGGAACTTGTACAGGACGGTCTGAAACTACGGCTTATGGTGGCAAAATAACTACTCCTAAACACGCTCTTTCGTTCCATTTTGCAACATGGAGCCAGGAAAAAAAACGAAAAAAAAAAAAAATGCACATTTATTAAACTAAATCTGTGTCCGTTATGCAAGATTTTTTATACTTTTGCACTTAATTATGTACATCTTATATTAAAAAAGAGTACAAGGGTAGTACGGTAAAAACAGCATTCGTAAGACATTGATGACGAGAATCACCATAGCCTATGTGATTGCATTCTTCACAGTCCTTGCCGCGTTTGGCCAAAATACGGCCGACTCGACAAGGGTATACTTTCGCGTAGGCGAGTGTCGGATTGATTCTGTACTGGAGAACAACCGGACATCATTGGAAGACTTCGTTGGAAAAGTCCGGAACGCTGTTGATGCCAACAACATAGATCGTATCGTTGTACGCGCATACGCATCGCCGGACGGTTTCAACGCCACCAATGTGCGCCTGTCCGGACTCAGGTGCGACGCACTCGTAAAATACATCATCGAAAACTCCGGTGTCAGCCCGGATCTGGTAGAAGCCGTTCCAGAAGGAATCGCCTGGACAGGATTACGCAACCTTGTTGAAGCAACGCCGGAGGTTCCGTCACGTGAAAAAATACTTGATGTTCTTGACAATACCCCGCTATGGGTGTTCGACTCCAGAGGCAGGGTAATCGACGGACGCAAGAAGCAGCTTATGCAACTGGCTGCCGGTGTGCCATACCGATGGATGCAGGACAACCTTTTTCCCGCACTGCGCAATGCCGTAGCACTCGCTGTATATCTCAAACCTGCCGGCATCGTAACCACGGATACCATCATGACAGACAGTCTGCCACAACCGGAAACGGCTATTCACACAGATACACTGGTCATGACCGAAATAGCCGACACAACCGCTATGGCCGGCACACCTGCCCCGACCGGCAACACCACATCTGAACACAGCCATCGCTTCGCGCTCAAGACCAATATCCTGTACTATGCTGTCCTGATGCCCAATCTTGAATTCGAATGGTTGGTAAACGACCGCTGGTCTGTAGCTCTCGAAGGCAATGTGGCATGGTGGAGCAACGATGCAAAATACAAATACTACCGTCTGGCCACAATCACGCCGGAAGTGCGCCGCTGGATCAGACCGCGCAAACCGTGGCACGGCATGTACGTAGGCTTCTTTACCGGTGCCGGATTGTACGACTTGGAAAACGGAAAGACAGGGTACCAAGGTGAAGGTGTCATGTCGGGGCTTTCTGTGGGCTACATGTGGCCTGTCGGGAAACACCTCTCACTCGAAGCCGGCATAGGCGCAGGATATATGTACACCAAATATCAGGAATACCTGCCCATTGAAGGACATTTCCTGTATCAGCGCACAAAATCCATGCACTACTTCGGCCCGCTGAAACTGAAGTTCTCCATTGCATGGCATTTCGGGAATATCAAGAAAACAAAGATAACCACCTCGGATCGATGAAGCCCTCCGGATACCATATAAGTTCCATTCTGTTCGTCATGATGGCAATGCTGACATCGTGCCGTAATGAGTTATGCTATAACCATTACCACGCTGTCAAAGTAGAGCTTTCATGGGAACGCGTATGGGAGCGCGACTATGGCATGTCCCTCGCAGCCCGATGGGATGCCGGAAAGTACGGTTTCGAATACTCGGCCATGAACCCCGCCCTGCCCGAATGGGTTAACCTTGTGAAATTCAATGGCGACGGCGTTCCCTCGGACAACTTCCTGACAATAAAAGGAGGCGAAATACATATCGAGAACTCCGGCGAAGAATCATTCCTTCTCTATAACGGCGACACGGAATACATTGTGCTTGAAGACATGGCCTCGCTGACAGATGCGCGCGCAACGACTACATCGCGTTCCCGTTCATCGTTGCAGTATCTGCAATCTCTTGCGCCGAACACACGCACTGCCAATCCGCCCGACCTGCTTTATGCCGCATACGTCGACAAACTGCCGTCTGTCAACCTCCACCAGGCCCTGACGATGCCAATAAGAATGCAGCCATTGGTATATACCTATATCATACGCTATGAATTTGAATACGGATTGCAGCACGTGGCAATCGCACGAGGTGCAATAGGCGGAATGGCAGAGTCCGTGTATCTGCGCAACGGTGTCACATCCGATGAGACGGCAATCCTGCTCTATGACTGCTTTCTTACAGACTATGGCTGCGAAGCACACGTGAGATCGTTCGGTGTGCCGTCGTTCCCGGACGAATACTACGGCAAGGCAAAAAAAGCACGCAACGACACACCGGTTGCCGTGAATCTGGAAGTGCGTCTGAAAAGTGGCAAATACATGGAGTTCAACTTCGATGTTTCCGATCAGATAAAGAATCAGCCTCGTGGCGGCGTTATTAATATAAAAGGTATTCACATAGAGGACGAAGAAAACAAAGTGGACGCAGGATTCGATGTTGACGTATCGGGCTGGGACGACCCGATAAATATTGAGCTACCAATGTAAATAAATGAAAAACGAACAAAAACTGACATCACACATAGATTTATAACTTTAACTGATTAACCATCATAAACAAAAAAGCAATGAAAAAAACATTTCTTGTAGCTTGTATGGGTGTTACCGCCATCACAAGTTGTACATCAACAGATGTAGTGGACCAAAGCGTACAGAGCAATGCCATCAGCTTTGAAAATGCAATCAAAAAGCCGTCACGTGCCGTTAGCGGTGATTTGACCCAGACTAACTTCGACCAGTTCTCAGTCTATGGTTACTATACCAAAACTGGCATGGAGGGGCATCCTATGCAGATCTTCACCGGTGATTTGGTAAACAAAACAACAACTGATGGAAAAACATCATGGACTTATAATTCTGTCCGTTACTGGGTGCCAGATGCCAAATTCCATTTCTATGCCTACAGTTGCGGCGATATCGCTCTCGGTACAGGAAAGGGAAACGCATCTATGGTTTTGGCAGGAAGCAGCATGGATGACAGGGCACTGAAAATCAATGACTATGTTTGTGACGCTGATCATCAGCATGACCTCATCACAGCAATGGCAGAAAACATTACCGGTCAGACCAGCGGAAACACGCCTGTGAAGTTTGTCTTCAAACATGCCCTTTGCAAAGTAAGTGCTGATTTTGTCAACGATTTTCCTGCCGGATACGACATTTATATTTCTGACGTGAAACTCACGAACTTCTATGACAAAGCTAACTGCAGCCTGCGCAGCACAGTCACAACAGGCGATGACAATCGTGTCGTTGGAAACGTGTGGAGCAACCAATCACGTTCTGCCGACAACAAGATAATTGCCATGGATTTAAAGACTGATAACAAGGCTACCTCTACAACAGAATATGGTGATAAGGCCACTAAAGTGGAGACACACGCCATATTTATGATTCCCGTAGAGTACAACAACGCCAACGTAAACATTGAATTTACACTTTCTGTGAAACAAGGCGACGACGAGTTCCTGAACCGTACTATCAAAGGTACATGGAGACCCGTTTGGGAGCCAGGAAAGGCATATAACTACATAGTACATATTACAGGAAACACCGCTCAGCTTGAGCCTATCGTATTCGAGGCCTCACACGACATCACCGATGTCTCATCTCCTGACGGCTGGAATGCGGACATTATGACTGACATGAACTTCTCAATGTAATAATAGTATAAACAATCAAAGGTTGCGCCACTCCTGACCATCGGGTGGCGCAATCTTTTTATAAGTCGAATCATGAGCAGAATTGCCTTCTCCAGAAATGGCTCAGAACCGCCATGCAGAACCGTCCCGGCACCATTGCAATAGACTTCTGTTTCATGGAACGTAGGTTATGACCTGAGCAACATACTTGAAAACGAACTGTACGACCTGCCGGCAATGCCCATCCTATACCTTCTGGATAGCGACAAACGGGTACTTCTCAAAGATCCTGACGTCAGTCTTCTTTGCAGACAGACACGTTGAAGCACCACTGCAATGACACCGTTCTAACATTTAGACATCCGTACACCCACATGTTAAAGCAGCAAATATACAATATCATCACTCGCGACAGAAGCGGACAGGCAGCAAGCCATATTTACGAACTGTACATGCTCACGATGATTGTCACAAGCATCATCCCCCTGATGTTTGTTGACGACCGCATCATCTTCACCATTATTGAAATAGTCACCGTAAGCGCATTCACCATCGACTACGTCCTGCGCTGGTACACATCGGACATAGAGATTCAGAAAGGATGGCACTCCTATCTTATATATCCGTTTACACTCATGGCAATAATGGATCTGCTCTCCATTCTGCCTGTGATAAACCTTATCAATCCCACGTTCAAGATATTGCGGCTCACGCGTCTGTTGAGAATTTTCAGCCTGATGAAACTCTTCCGATATTCGGACAAGACCATAATGTTTCTGCACATACTGAAGAAAGAAAAACATGTCCTTTTGTCTGTTCTAGTACTGGCACTGCTGTATATTTTTGTCACAGCACTTGTAATGTTCAACGTAGAGCCACATATAAACCCGCACACAGGCAAGGAAACCTTCCACTCATTCTTTGATGCCCTCTACTGGGCTACCGTCACCCTCACCACCGTAGGCTATGGTGACATCTGCCCCGTTACAGAGACGGGCCGCATAGTCTCCATGCTGTCTTCCCTATTTGGTGTAGCCATCATCGCCTTACCATCAGGTGTCATCACCGCCAGCTACCTTGAAGAACTGAAAGAATACCGCAACAGTAACTCCGAGGATGAGTAATATTAAGTTTATTGGTCACATTTATAAAAAACAAACTCAACGACAAACGTCAACACAAATGCAAGACGCGACATTATTCCAGCGTTAGCGGCATATTTACAGCATTTTGCTGTTCCATGCGACCACATGGATTATATAGGGAACAGCCCTACAGAATGTCCATAGAGAGCCCACAGTAAGCCTGCAGAAACAAACAAGGAGAGAGGAGAAACAGAGAAAATAGAGCATTCCGACAAATATATCAAGAAGAGCCCTCCGGAGCATTCCACAGAAAGAAAGAAGAGAGAGAAGAAAGAGGTGGCAAGAGATTTCCATGTCCAATCTCTCGCCGCCACCTCTCCATTCTCACTCCCTTCTCGCTCAAATGACGAAAAAAAGAGGCCGCCTGAACTCCCCAGACGGCCTCTTCTCTCTCTAAAAAGACGGCGGCTACCTACTCTCCCGCATTACGGTGCAGTACCATC
>CAMWRK010000002.1 GCA_947176655.1 uncultured Prevotellaceae bacterium
TGATGGATGCCGACACGTGGGACAGGATGTCGTGGAAGAGCGAGTATGACGGCACCATGCAGACCGCCCCGCGTGCGTATCCCGACATCACCCTGCGGCTGAAAGAGCCGCAGGTGGTGACCCACGTGCGTTTCGCGCCCAAGAATGCCGACAACGGCATCCGCTCCGGCGACACCTACGAACTGCACTACTGGCATGACGGCTGGCAGTCCTGCGGCACTGTCAGGGCGGAATACGAGTATGTGGAGTTCCGCGACGTGCCCGCAGGCCAGCTCTACTGGCTCGAGAACAGGTCGCGCGGACAGGAGGAGATGCCCTTCGTGCTGGACGAGGAGGGAAGGCAAAGGTTCGTGTACTATGATATTATTGACATCAAGTAAGTTAAATAAACAAGCAACCAAATATGATACGGTTCCAAAACATACCAATATGATGACTAAAGTAACAAGGAGAACCGTTCTGGCATTGCTGTCAGTCCTGTCCTTTGCAGTTCCATCGTTTGCCGAGAAGAGGGATACTTTCTACGTAGATGGCTTTAAATACATTGTTGAGAATGCCACTACCGTTGCCATATCCGATGCAGGACCAGATGCCCCCATCCCCATGTCGGAGGACAGTACGCTGACCATTCCGTCCGTGGTGGAGTTCGAAGGACGCACCTATAACGTAGACCGCATATACTGGGAGGCTTTCGCCCTCAGACAGAAGATAAAACACCTTGTCATAGGCGAGGGCGTTAAGTTTATTGACCAATACGCTTTTTACATGTGTATGGGTCTTACGAGTGTGCACCTCCCGTCAACTTATACAGGTTGGATAGATCGAGGAGAGTTCCTTATAGGTTGTTGCAATCTGAACCGCATCACGATAGACGAGCGTAACTACACGTACGACTCCAGGGATGAATGCAATGCCATCATCCTCACAGAAGACAGCACTCTGGTTTTCGGATGCTTGGGGACGAGGATTCCGGCGACCGTCACAACCATCGGTCCCGGAGCCTTCCGCCAATGCTTAAAGCTGGAAAGCATCACCGTGCCGGAGGGCGTGAGGATAATCGAACCATGTGCCTTCCGGAACTGTGCCAACCTTAAGGAGGTCTCCCTGCCCAACTCTCTGGAAGGCATAGGATATAGTGCGTTCTCCGACTGCATGAGCCTGGAGACTATCACAATACCGCAGAACGTGTCGCAGATACGGGGCAATGACTTTTATGGCAAGATGTTGGATCCTTATAATCTGTTTGGGGGCTGCCATAATCTGAAGGAAGTCCGGGTGGACAAGAGAAACCGCACATTCGATTCACGCAGCAACTGCAACGCCCTCATAGACACGTCGAGGGACATGATAGTGGCGGCCTGCGGAAATACAGTCATCCCGGATGGCATAAAAGGCATAGGGGCATACGCATTTACCGACATCTCCATTCCAGACATCAGGATTCCAAAAAGCGTGCAGACCATAGAGCCGGATGCGTTCTGGAGGTGCACCTTCTGTAGTTCCGTCTCCGTTGATGCCGGAAACAAGGCATACAACTCGAAGGACAACTGCAACGCCATAATAGAAACGGCAACAGGCAAGCTGATACACGGCTGTAGCACGACCCGCATTCCGGACAATGTCAGGGAGATCGGCGACGGTGCTTTCTACGGTGTAAGGCTGCCACCGTTGCTGATCATCCCAGAAGGTGTGGAAACAATCGGCGAACATGCATTTACGCGTGATTGCGGCTTGGAATATGTCAAGATGCCATCTACACTGAAACTGATAAAGAACGATGCCTTTGGCTGTTGCGATGGCATACGTTACATAGACATGTCCAGATGCAGTCCAAAGATAGAAATGTTTGCATTTTCTCAGTGTGAGTATCTGTATCTGGTGGATTTCTCCCCAACCATCGGAGAGATACATGAACTGGCTTTCTCCCATTGCTATTGCGAGGCATGGGTGAAGAAACTTGTAGAACGCAGCAAATGAAAGAAATGATGAAAACGCTGTGTGGGGAAATACATATCCCCACACTCGTGTTTTGCAGCGGATGCCTGTTCTGTACATCTGCCCATTTCCCTGAAACGGAAAAGATAATAAGGGAGAAATGGGCTGTCACGGGGATGATTGTCATGCTTCTATTGTGTGCTGTATCTGTTTTCCGTGGCAAACAATTCATTGCTCGTCCGGACAAAGTCTTTAAAACCTTTGCCTTATTAGGTGTGGTTGAGATTGCAATTGTACTTCTGCAGTTGTTCAGAGTGCTGCCTTCACTCCATCCGCTTTTACGGTTTACGGGGTCTTTCCGAAATCCTTCCGTATTTGCCATGATGATGGCGCTTTGCCTGCCGATATGTGTTTTTTATGTTATCAGATACGATGACATGCTGAAGGGGGTGGGTAAAGCCAAATTTTCCAGTACTATACGATTGCAAGAAAACACACAGGCAAAAAACTTATGGCTGTTCCTGACTGCATGCGTACTCTCATGTATTGTCTTGGCAGAATCCAGAACCGGCATAATAGCAGGGGTATGTTCTTCCTTTATGGTTGCTTTTTGGGAAATTCCTAAGTTTCGTTCCTGCCTGTCAAATCGTAAGATTCTATTTCTGGCCGTTTGCTGTGGAACAATGCTACTGGCTGCATCATACTGCTATAAGCGTGATTCTGCCGACGGACGTGCACTTATATGGGCAGTATCGTTTAGGATGATTGTCCAAAAGCCGCTCTTAGGGTGGGGAGAAAACGGATTCTCTTCATCGTATATGCCGCATCAGGCAATATTCCTGTCAGGACATGAGGGAACGAAGTTCTCCTATCTGGCCGATAATGTTTCACATCCACTCAACGAATTCCTATTATTCGGAGTCAAATACGGGGTGGTTGGCATTACTATACTGTTAGGCATAACGGCTTTTCTTGTAAAAGTAATTATAAAGAACAGGAATACGTATACGAGTCTTTATCTTGGCAGCATACTGACGCTTTTCGTATTGTCAATGTTCTATTATCCGTATACTGTCCCCTTAATATGGCTCGTAAGTACATTCCTGATATGTTCTGCTGTTAGCCTCTACTGCAATAACAGCCCATGGCGTCGAAAGGTCATGCAATCTCTGTTGGTATTTTCAGCAATCTGGATAATTGGACGGAATGCAAATATCTATGAAGAATGGCAGTGGCTGAAATTACAAACTTCACAGGCTCCAGTAGATAGAGCTTATCAGGAATACAGCAGACTGTATAAAAAGTTGAGTACTAATCCTTCTTTTCTATATAATTATGGCGCATGGTTGCATCACAACGGCTTTTATAAGGAAAGTATGAAAATCCTTTTCGAGTGCACAAGGAGCTACGATGACTACAATGTGGAACTGCTGATAGCAGATAATTACAGGCAGCTGGGAGAAACGAAATGTGCCATAGAAAGATTTGGATATGCCAACGCGATGATTCCGTGCAGATTTCTACCTTTATACCATGAGATGCTTATATATAAAGAGGAAGAGGATTTGTACAATGCGTGTCGCATAGCCAGAATAATAATCACTAAACCTGTGAAAATACAGAAATCACCCTCTGTCAGAAAGATTAAATACGAAGCCGAGGCTGTCTTGAAATCAGCACCTTGCGATGCAACCCAGATTCATTGACCGATTTGGAATGCAACCAACTATAACATTACAAGGATAAAGTCCGCGCTCTTTGTAGGCAATTAATACTAACAATCTGCTGGCATAAATACAACAATGAAACAGACATTAAGAGTTCTTTCAACAGGCTTAATCGCTTTGGGTGCCATTACTTTTGTAGGCTGTAGTCAAGAAGATGCCTTTTGGTTTGACGACGATCTGAGTATCAACTCCCAAGTCCCGCTGACAAGAGGTGAAAGTGAGCAAACATTGGGAACAATAAATTACAACCTGTTCAGTTACGGTGAAAATGAATGTTGTCTAATTGCCCTTGTGGAAATGAAAGGGAAGAAAAGAGAATTTGACGCTACTTATTCTGCCCAAAGCTGCTATAATGATATAAAAGAGTATGCGACTTCCCTGATGGACGAAGATGGAAATCCCAGATATGAGGGAGGCGCAATGGATCTTGAGGTATTTCTTGAGGTAGGAAGAAATTTTAATCTTATTAATGAGAGAAAGCACTTTAACAACGATGAAGAGAAAATGGAATATTTTCTGGATAAAAAGTGTAAGCCACAAGCAATCAACATTGATGTATGGAATGAGGAGAAGAAAATTATGGAATCGCACGTTGCTCGCGTAGAGTCTGTAAAAAGAAAGAGCGGAACAATCGAATACTCTGTTCGTAATGGGAAAAAACTGACTATGGCAGAAATAGACATAAAAGAAATCAAGGATGTCTGGATGTAAGCCCGTTACCCAAACCATTCCAAAACACACCGATATGATGACTAAAGTAACAAGGAGAACTGTTCTGGCATTGCTGTCAGTCCTGTCCTTTGCAGTTCCATCGCTTGCCGAGGATATAGACACCTTCTACGTAGACGGCTTCAAGTACATTGTTGAGACCGACTCGACCGTTGCCATATCCGATGTAGGACCAGATGCCCCCATCCCCATGTCGGAGGACAGTACGCTGACCATTCCGTCCGTGGTGGAGTTCGAAGGACGCACCTATAACGTAGACCGCATATACTGGGAGGCTTTCGCCCTCAGACAGAAGATAAAACACCTTGTCATAGGCGAGGGCGTTAAGTTTATTGACCAATACGCTTTTTACATGTGTATGGGTCTTACGAGTGTGCACCTCCCGTCAACTTATACAGGTTGGATAGATCGAGGAGAGTTCCTTATAGGTTGTTGCAATCTGAACCGCATCACGATAGACGAGCGTAACTACACGTACGACTCCAGGGATGAATGCAATGCCATCATCCTCACAGAAGACAGCACTCTGGTTTTCGGATGCTTGGGGACGAGGATTCCGGCGACCGTCACAACCATCGGTCCCGGAGCCTTCCGCCAATGCTTAAAGCTGGAAAGCATCACCGTGCCGGAGGGCGTGAGGATAATCGAACCATGTGCCTTCCGGAACTGTGCCAACCTTAAGGAGGTCTCCCTGCCCAACTCTCTGGAAGGCATAGGATATAGTGCGTTCTCCGACTGCATGAGCCTGGAGACTATCACAATACCGCAGAACGTGTCGCAGATACGGGGCAATGACTTTTATGGCAAGATGTTGGATCCTTATAATCTGTTTGGGGGCTGCCATAATCTGAAGGAAGTCCGGGTGGACAAGAGAAACCGCACATTCGATTCACGCAGCAACTGCAACGCCCTCATAGACACGTCGAGGGACATGATAGTGGCGGCCTGCGGAAATACAGTCATCCCGGATGGCATAAAAGGCATAGGGGCATACGCATTTACCGACATCTCCATTCCAGACATCAGGATTCCAAAAAGCGTGCAGACCATAGAGCCGGATGCGTTCTGGAGGTGCACCTTCTGTAGTTCCGTCTCCGTTGATGCCGGAAACAAGGCATACAACTCGAAGGACAACTGCAACGCCATAATAGAAACGGCAACAGGCAAGCTGATACACGGCTGTAGCACGACCCGCATTCCGGACAATGTCAGGGAGATCGGCGACGGTGCTTTCTACGGTGTAAGGCTGCCACCGTTGCTGATCATCCCAGAAGGTGTGGAAACAATCGGCGAACATGCATTTACGCGTGATTGCGGCTTGGAATATGTCAAGATGCCATCTACACTGAAACTGATAAAGAACGATGCCTTTGGCTGTTGCGATGGCATACGTTACATAGACATGTCCAGATGCAGTCCAAAGATAGAAATGTTTGCATTTTCTCAGTGTGAGTATCTGTATCTGGTGGATTTCTCCCCAACCATCGGAGAGATACATGAACTGGCTTTCTCCCATTGCTATTGCGAGGCATGGGTGAAGAAACTTGTAGAACGCAGCAAATGAAAGAAATGATGAAAACGCTGTGTAGCCGCCTGACACAGGTCTCATCTTAATGATTTCACCCCTGCCCGAAGTTCATTCCGGCAGGGGTGATTATCAATTTCGAGAACATGTTAGACAGACCATTACTGACAGTATACAAGTGTCTGATATATGATGTATTCCGAAAAATGGGCGTACAGTTTTGCACTGCCACCGATGCAGCTAAACTCTCTCTGGCTTGGTGGCTTGAACAACGTTCAGGATATAATCGCCGAGACGTTCGCATTCGGAAATGAAGTCTATATAGAAGACACCTATCTGATAGCTGTACACTCCGGCGTTGACATCCTGTAGGTTGCGGTTCTTCAGGTGCTTGCGGTAGTTGTTTATTTCGTTCTCCAGATTGTAGGAGATGTTGAAGTCCACGTGATGTCCGGTCATGCCGGCCTCTACAAGCTGCCCCATATGCTCCATGGCCTTGCGTACCATGGACATCATGTGGTGCATGTTGTCTGTCTGCTGCTCGGTGAAAGGCGTTGTGCAGTTCTGCCGGCGACGGTTTAGGGTGCGTGCCAGATTGTAGCAGGAGTCTCCTATACTCTCCAATTCCGTCACTTGCCGCAACATGCGCATAATCTCCATCTTGGACTCGATGCTCAGCCTGCCCTCGCTGACCTTGTGAAGGTAGTTTGCTATCTCCACTTCCATGTTGTCCGTAATGCTCTCGTATTTCTCTATGCGTGAAAACAGTTTGTTGAAATCCTCATCCTTGTCAATATCCAAGAGTTCGTCCACGAAGCCGGCCATACGGTTGCAGCGTACAGAGAAACTGTTTATCTCTTTCTGTGCCTCCAGAATGCTCAGTTCTGCAGTGGAGAGCATACCGGCGGATATAAATTGCAGACGCGATTCCTCGTCCTGTTCGCTGGTGGGCATAACCCAGCATACAAGCATTTCTATCTGCTTGACAAAGCCTATGAGCAGGATGGTGTTGAAGACATTGAAGGCCGTGTGGAAACTTGAGAGCTTGAACAGGTCGTTGCCGCCGCCCATAACGTTTTCCACAAACCAGTCCACAGCATCGCAGGCAGGATAGAATATCATCAAAACGACAACGACACCGAAGACATTGAAGAACATGTGTGCCAAGGCGGCACGGCGTGCCTGCGTATTGGCCGTAAGGGAGGCCATGAAGGCTGTGATGGTAGTGCCTATGTTCTGACCCATGGCCAAAGCGGCAGCCTCCTCGAAATCAAAGCCCGGAATATTCATGCTGAAAAGCATGAGAGTGATGGCCATGGTGGCGGCAGAGGCCTGTACAATCATTGTTACCAAAGCACCTACCACGACAAAAAGAAGTATGGTAAAGAAAGAATCCTGCGGCACCAAGGCCAGCATCTTTGCCACCATGCCGCTCAAATCCATTGCCACGGCAGCCTCCTGCAGGTATGACAATCCCATGAACAGGAAAGAAAAGCCGAATATGAACTCTCCAAGATTCTTCCTGCTGCCCTTGCCGCTGAACATCATAGGCATACCCAAGGCCAGCAACGGTATGGCAAAAGCTGCGATATTCATCTTGAAGCCGACAATGGAGATAACCCATGCCGTAACAGTCGTGCCGATGTTGGCACCCATGATTACTCCTATGGCCTCGGAAAGCGTCATGAGGCCGGCGTTGACAAAGCTCACCACCATTACCGTAGTAGCCGATGAAGACTGTATCAGTGCCGTAATGATTATGCCAGTCAGAACGCCCATAAAGCGGTTCTTTGTCATCCAGGCGAGAATACCACGCAAACGCTCGCCCGCAAACTTCTCCAGCCCTTCACTCATCACCTTCATGCCATATAGGAAGAGAGCGAGTGAACCTATGAGGGCAAATATACTTATAACCATTTCCATTGCCATACGAGTAATTATTATTATTACAAAGGTAAGAAATTATATTGATTAATACCGTGCGTGGGCCTAAAAACCGACACGATGTCTGACATACGGCCGGTCTCTGACCTGTGCAAAGGCTTATTGCCTACCTGATATGTAGTTGTCCCTGCTACGGCACACCAGAGAAGCATATTCTGTACCGCGCGCCACCAGAGAAGCCCATCCCTCGCGATTCATCTCTGCTATGTCCAGGCGGCGTATGCCACGGGCGTGCATGGCACAGAGGAAACCGGCATTGAAGCTGTCTCCTGCACCCACGGTGCTGACAATCTCTTCCCTGGGCAGCAGAGGAACGTCGAAGTCATGTATGCCAGTGGGAGTACAGATGACTATGTGTCCGGCTCCTGCCGTACATATAAACACAGGACAAAGGGCTGAAATATGCCGACGGTATATTTCTTCTGGATCGGTACAGTCAAAGAGAACACGGAAGTCGTCGGCACTGCCGCGGACTATCGTGCTAAGCCCGCAGTTCTCCGCTATGCGAGGCGTCAGTTCGGCCAACTGGTGCTGATGGGATTTGCGCAGATTTACATCGTAATATATTACCGTCCCGGCGCGGTTGGCCGCCATGAGCGTGTCCTTGACCTGAGAACGCAGACCGCTGCACACGGAATAGTACGATCCGTAAAGCATGTAATCCCTGTCTGTGAACTGCGGCAGGCCGTACTCGCCGGCTGCCACGGGCTCCTCCTTGTAAAAGGTGTAGTCCGCATCGCCGTTGCTGTCCAGATAAGCCAGCGAGATGGCAGCCCGTTCATCCTCACGCATCTGGAAATATTCGGTAGAGATATTGTTCTCTCTCAGAAAATCCGCTATCTCCTGTCCCACACGGTTGTTGCCGGTATATCCCATGAACAGGCACGGAACACCGCTACGCCCAACGGAAATCATGCTGTTGAACGTACTGCCGCCTGGCACGGATGCAAAGGGGACGAACCGTCGTCCGGTCTCGGAGCCTCCACTCTCCTGTTCATGGAAAAGAATGTCCATGACGGTCTCTCCCATTCCTATGATTCTTGAACTCATATACTATAGACTATTGTAGTGTATGGATGTGATGTATCTGTAAATGACACCTGTCATAAAATGCCCCCTTCCATTCCGGTATGACAGGAACGAAAGGGGGCATTATGGCATATCAATCTGCCTTGTCTTGCATAGGCATGATATAAATGTGGCAGATATTCATGATGTTCAGTCTGCTAAGATAGAGAATTCCGCACCGCTGGCAAAGTCCTGCCCGTCCTGACTGGACAAAGCCCTGAAGCGGAAGTAACGTGCCTTGACCGGAGTCTTAAGCATAACTTTCTTTTCCTTACGGTTGTTCTCGAATGTACCTTTCATTACAGCCTCGCCCCAGTTCTGCCCATCTTGGCTGACATAGATTTCATAGTCCTTGATGTTGCCGTTGTTACTATCCTGACGCGGCATATATGCAAAACCCTTTAATGTCTTTGTATCACCTGCATCGAAGTCCACCCAATGCGGATACTTGGCCACAGTGACGCTATACATGGTGTGCCATATCGTGTTGGCGTCGCCATCGGTCAGATGCGTTGCATTGCCCTCGCCGGACTCCTCGCTGCTTGCAAAGACAACCTCAGTGTTTATTTTCTCTATTTTGGGGTATGTCATAGTCACTTTCAAATCAGGCTTTACTTTGGTATATACCGTAATGGTACCGCCGTTACGGAAAGCAATGGGACCTTCATACACATGAGCCTTGCGCTCCTTACCAACCTTATACAATAAGATAGCGTCCTTGTCTCCGCTCTCTATGACAATGTCACCGTTCTTCTGGCGTGTCATGAGGATGGGCTTTTCGCCTGCCACTGTCACATGGACACCACCGCGCGCAACCGTAGGACGGAGAATGAAGCCCATGCGCGTCGGCGTACCGAAAGCACGGTCATGTGCCAAAGGCCCGCCCTGACCGCAGGAGTTTCCTCCGAGACCCGTAACCATGGCATCGATGTTCACGTATGTCACATCACCCTTGGGCAGACGGTGCGGATGCGTAGCCATGGTAAGGTCCATGGAACTGTGGCTGGCCACGGAGACGGCATAGGGCTTTTCGTTGACAACAAGCAGACCCTTGCCGGCACCGTTGCTGAGAGAGGCCCAGCGTGTCTCCTCGTGGTTGCCCATCTGCTGAGGTTTGGGGAAGTTGACGAACTGCTCGGCCACAGTAGACTTGTACACCTCTATGAACTGGCCTGTCTTGCGGTCATTATAGTTGTCCACAGGGCCGCGTCCATAATAGTCGAAACGCTCCAGAGCCGCAGGAACCATCATCTCGTATCCGAGACGTGCCAGCACCAGAGAAGAATTGTTGGACGTTATGGCCGACTGCAATTCGATGGAGCCGTCTGGATATATGGTCCACATCTGGTTGGTGACAAACTTGAAGTCCGTGTCGCCAAAGGGACGGTCTGTATTTTCCTTAAGAGTGTGTATGCCGCTGTCGTAGCGACCGTTCTTGCTCTGCAGGGTGGCGGCGTTCGGAGCCTGTGATACTACGGTAAAGGAAAGTACCACGTTGCCGTTCTTTTCGCGCACGATTTGTGCATCCTCGGCATGATGGCGCAGATTGTGCAGACCGTTGTTGAACCAAGGCTGATAGCACCAGTTGTCGTTGCTTACGAAGGCACGGAACGCATTGAGTCGCGGACCGCCGCCGGCAGCTATCACTGTCTCGCCGCCATAGACAAGTTTGTGTATGGTGCCCTGTGCCATGTCGAACTGTACTTCGAAACCTTCGCCGCGGAATGTGGTGATGCCGCTCTCCTGAGCCTTCTCTTCGGTTATCGTGCCGTTACCTGCAACAGTGCTTATGGCAGGTACGCCCTCGGCACTCTTCACCAGCAACTGCTCCTCGGCCTGCACATAGCCCATCTTGGCCCATGGCATGTCCTTGGCCAGGAGGAACTGCACCTTGACGAAATATTCGCTTTCGGCATTGAGTTTGTCATAGTCATACGGCATGCGGTAATTCATCTTCTGACGCGGACCGAGTACCATACGCGGACCCATTAGCGGCTGATCCTCAGTCACACGCTTGCCGTCCTTCCACAGAGACCACACCATCATGTAGTCATTCAGAGGCTCGTAATAGTTCTTGTTGAAGATTTCCACGAGACCCTTCTTCATGTCCACGGCCTTCACGCCGACATATTGGTAGACCTTCTTCACCTCGTAGTACTGGGGCTTGGGCTCTCTGTCGCCGAAAATGATGCCGTTCATCACGAACTGGCCATCGTTGGGAGTGTCGCCGAAGTTGCCGCCGTATGCCAGATAGCGTGTACCGTCTGGCTCGTAATTGTACATGGACTGATCCACCCAGTCCCAGATGGCACCGCCGCAAAAGAAGTTGGTGCTTTCGATGGCATTCCAGTAGTCTATGAGGTTGCCCACGGCATTGCCCATGGAGTGGGCATATTCAGAGATATGGAAAGGATACTTGATGTCGTATTTGCCTGTGACGGCTCCGCGTGTCCATCCGATAGAGGGATACTGGTTGGAGCCCATGTCCACGATGTCGTTGTTACGCTCGTACTGTACCGGACGTGTTGTGTCGAAAGCCTTGATGGCCTTGTAGGCCTCCACGAAATTCTTACCCGGGCCAGCCTCGTTACCCAGTGACCAGATGACGACACACGGATTGTTCACGTCGGCATGTACCATCTCCATTACTCTGGCAACGTGTGCCTTTCTCCACTCTACGGGGTGGGAGAGCGACTCCTTGCCATAGTAATACTCATGGCTCTCGATGTTTGCCTCGTCCTCCAGATAGATGCCGTACTTGTTGCAGAGAAAATACCAGTACGGGTCGCAAGGATAGTGTGAGTTGCGCACGTGGTTGATGTTGGCGCGCTTCATCATCATCACCTCTTCCGTCTGCATCTCTCTTGTCACGGCATGCCCCACCTCCGGATGGCTCTCATGGCGGTTCACACCCTTGAGCTTCACCGGCATGCCGTTGATATAGTAGTAGCGCCCTGCCAATCCGAACTCATCCTTGTCGGCAGGCGTGTCCTTTATCTCCACCTTACGGAAACCCACTGCGGCAGACACAGTCTCTATGACATTGCCTTTCCTGTCCTTGAGCTCACCGACGAGAGTGTAGCGATACGGAGCCTCGGCACTCCACTTGCGCGGAGACGCCATCTTCAGTTCGGTATTGGCGACAGTTTTGCCTCCAAGCTTTTCGAGGTTGACTGGCTGACTTGCGGCAACACACCCGGTGAGGGTGTTCTCGTCGACGTACAGTTCGTTTGCATACAACGTATAGTGCATCTGCAGATCCTTGGCATTCTTCTTGGAGACATTGAGCAGTTCGGCACTGATGTTGAGAACGCCGTTTTCATAGTTCTCGTCAAGATCCGGCTTTACCACCAGGTCGCGCACACGTACAGCCGGGCGGCTCTGCAAAGCCACCGTGCGGAAAATGCCTGGCAGACGGAACATGTCCTGAGCCTCCAGGAAAGAACCGTCGCTTGAACGGTACACCTCCACTGCCAGAGTGTTCTCGCCATCCTTCTTCAGATAAGAAGTGATGTTGAACTCTGCCGTGTTGCGCGAGTTCTTGGAAAAGCCGACATACTGTCCGTTTATCCACAGGTAGAAGAACGAATCCACGCCGTCGAAGGAGATGAACACCTCACGTCCGTTCCAGTCAGCAGGCACTGTGAAAGTGCGCAGATATGAGCCCACCTCGTTGCGATGTTTATATGTAGTCCAGTGTGTGGGAGGAGTTCGCATCACTCCGCCCTTCCAGTCGTCCACCACCCGACGGTGCTGGAATATGACAGGCTGGTTAACGTATATCGGCGTACCATACTTCTGCGTACCGTCTTTCTGAATACCCACAATGTTCCATGACGACGGAACTGGAATGCTGTCCCACGACGAAGCATCGAAACCTTCTTTATAGAAATCCGCCGGCCTCTCGTCGGGATTAGGCACCCAATGGAATTTCCACGTGCCGTTAAGTGATTTCCAGTACTTGCTGTTCTCAGGCAACACCTTACGCGCCTGCTCCACATTCTCGAACGAGAAGAACCAGGCATGGGGCTGTTCCTTGTTCAGCGAGAGATCCTCAACAGACTCCCACTCCTTGCCGGTAGGGGCTGTTTCTTTCCCGTACCTGAAGCCTTCCAGATTGTCCGCACATGCTATACCTGGCATTCCGGCCAACATGGTGCACACTGTCAGAAACTTTTTCATCATGATGATTAGTGTTTATTGTTTAGGTATATATATACAAGTGTCTGGGTACAAAGTTATAAAAAATAACTTACATTCATTATAAAGGCACACGTTTTTGCACAGACTGCTGATAACGTAGCATATTCACTTCTTCTTAGGTTTGCGTCTTGCCCATCCCTCCTCACTGAAATCGGGCATATTGCCTTTCAGTTCCGTGTTTTCAGGATGTAGGAACTTCATCCAGTCGTCCTTGGTGTAATGTTTTTTATGAGGCTGTGACTTAGGAGTGCCATTGGGTCTGTCTGAAACGCTCCGCCCGCCTCGTCCGGACACCTGTCCCTGCTCCCTGGGCGAAGACTGACGTGCAGAGCGTCCGGAACGGCCTCTTTCAGAGGAAGACTCGCGTCCCTTGCGTCTGCGTCCGTCGCGCGACTCCTTCTCTTCTTTGTTTTTGTCGGCAATGTCGCACACCACGCTGCGGCCTTTAACGGTCACTCCGTGCTTCATGGCTCCTATAACGTCCTGAGCCTGTTCTGCTGCAACCTCGACAAAGGCAAAGTTCTTCATCAGGTCTATGCGGCCTATCTCCACCTGCATACCCTTCACGCTGCGGTTTATCAGACCTATTATTTCCTTGGCGTAGAAACCGTCTATCTTGCCTACGTTGATGAACAGACGCTCATATCCGGCCTCAGCCTCACGCTGGCCTCCCTTGCCACCGCGACGTGTACGCTCACAGCGTGCCGCTCCCTTGGCCTGTTCCTGCACCTCCTCTATCTCCGGTGCATCGGCATAGTATGCAAGGAAACGTCCGAACTCGCGGCTTACCACACGTTTTATCAGTTCCTCCTTGTCAAGCCATGCCCAACGGCGCAACACCTCGGGTATCACGTCGGCAATCTCGTCTTCCATCACCTCCACACGCTCTATGTCGTCTACGACACGGTAAAGCTGCTTCTGGCATATTTCCTTGCCTGAAGGCAGTGTGCCACGCTCGAAACTCTTCTGTATGGTTTTCTCTATGATGCGTATTCTGCCCTTCTCACGGACATGCACTATGCTGATGCTCGTACCCTTCTTTCCGGCACGCCCCGTGCGTCCGCTGCGGTGAGTGTAGTTTTCGGTGTCATCGGGCAGACCGTAATTTATGACATGCGTCAGGTCGTTGACATCCAGACCTCTGGCCGCCACATCAGTTGCCACCAACAATTGTGTCCTGTGCTGACGGAATTTCTGCATGGTAAGGTCGCGCTGCTGCTGCGACAGGTCGCCATGGAGAGCGTCGGCACTGTATCCGTCCTGTATCAACTTGTCGGCAATCTCCTGCGTCTCCATTCGCGTGCGGCAGAACACTATACCGTAAATACGCGGATAGTAGTCAACCACCCTTTTGAGGGCAAGATACTTGTCCTGAGCCCTCACCATATAATATATATGAGTGACGTGTTCTGCGCCCTCATTGCGCGAACCCACCTGTATCTCCCGCGAGTCCTTGAGATAGTGACGTGCTATGTTCTCTATCTCCTTGCTCATTGTAGCGGAAAAAAGCAACGTGCGGTGATCCTCCGGTATACCGCCCAGAATCTCGTTAAGATCCTCCTGAAAGCCCATTGTAAGCATCTCGTCGGCTTCGTCGAGAACAACGTTCCTCACCGTAGAGAGGTTTGCCGCTCCACGCTTCATCAGGTCTATGAGCCTGCCTGGGGTTGCCACAAGAATATTGACTCCGCGTTTGAGCGCACGTATCTGTGCCTCTATGCTCGTTCCTCCATATACCGGAAGTATGCGCACTCCATCCGAGTACTTGGAAAAGCCCTCCAGGTCGTCAGCTATTTGCAGACACAGTTCTCTTGTCGGAGCCAGAATCAACGATACAGGATGCTGCGGTGCATCCTCAGTAAGCTGCACTATCGGCAATCCGTATGCCGCCGTCTTTCCCGTACCGGTCTGTGCCAGGGCAACCAAATCGCCTTGCCATCCGTCCTCCTGTCCGATTCCAGTCAGCACGGGTATCACTGCCTCCTGTACAGGCATCGGATATTCATAACCTTGCTCGCCTATGGCGCGCAATATTCTCTCGTTCAGTCCTAATTCCTCAAATGTCTTCATCCTGAAAAAACAATTTCTATTATCTTATTTATTTACGCTGTAATATCATGTTCCCACACGTCTATACATCCATAGTGTATACGTTTGTCTCTTTCTGCCTGAATCCCATGCTGCGGTACAACGCATTGGCCTCCGTGCGCGACGGCCTGGACGTAAGTCCCACCTTGTACCCGTATCCCGAGGCTTTCAGGTATGCCAAAACCTCCTCCACCAACCTGCGTCCGAGTCCCATGCCGCGACATTCCGGCAGAACCACCACATCCTCTATAGTAGCATGCCGTCCCGTTGGTATAGTAAAGCAGCACACTGTCGCCATGCCTGCTATCCGCCCATTGTCGTCCCTGGCCACAAAAAGTTGTGAGTTCCGGGAGACCAGAACCTCACGGACAATGTCCATATCGGCCTTCGCCGTAGCTGAAAGCATGCCCGTCAGTCTTTCTATCTGCCCGAAGTCCTCCACAGAGCAGCAGGTCATTCTTGATATTTCCATAGTACCGAAGAATAAAATCTACCGTAGCCCAACAGCTTTCCGTCTGCCGTTTACGGTACAATACCACCACATCACGACCGCACACATCACGGCCATGACACATGCTGCGGCAAAAGCAGCGATCCTGCCTCCGAACACGTCGGAAAGTGCCATGTCGCCAACACCGTCGCCCACGACCCACACCTGGACACATGCCACTGAATTGTTCAGGACATGCAAAGCCACCGGCCAAAGCACACTGCCGCTTCTCCAGTAGAGCATTCCGAGCAGGACTCCCATAGGTACTGCAAAAAACACTTGCGCCGGATTTATGTGTATCAGTCCGAAAAGCAGGGAACTTACCAATAACGATACCCTGACACTACAGCCGTTGCGAAGCATGTGCCCCATTATTCCATGCCTGAACATCAGTTCCTCTGCCACAGGTGCCGCAACGGCTATCGCCGCAACTCCCCAGGGGTCACGACACAGTTCCATCATGACATTCATCATCATGTCGGGGACTTCAGCCAACTCTCCGAATATGTCCAGTGCAGCGGTACCGAGTATGCACCCGGTCATGGCCGTAATGTTTCCAGTCCACGAAGCGGACAGCGGTCTATAGGTGCTCCGGAAATAGACGCTGCTGCGGAAAAGAACCATGCAGCCCACGGCCATGAGCAAATCGCACACCAGCGTAGTGACGGCGATGATACGTATGACAGAAGTGTCCGGCGAAAACAAGTCGCCTATATTTCCGTTTCCCGAAACAGCCCTCACCACCATGACAGAAACACCTGCTGCAAACTGCAAGGAGAGAAACAAGAGCACTGCGAGAAACGGACGTCTGGCAACAGTAATAAATTCACGCATTCTTCATTCTTTATCAAATGCTGCTCCACAGTAAACAAAACACCGCCTCTCCCTTTGAAGCGACACGCCATGTACGGTCATGGAGAACATGTAAATATTTGTACAAATATAGGCATTTATTCATAAAAACACGAAGATTTCTTGTGCTGCTTTCGATAATTGTATAATTTTGTTTCTGAAATGCAGATAACCAGTACACAGAATCCGCGTATAAAAGCCCTGCTGCAGTTACAGCAGAAATCGTCGTACCGGCGCGAACAACAGCTTTTCGTTGTCGAGGGACGGCGCGAACTTATGCACTGTCTTTCACGAGGCTACCGGGCGGAAACTATTTTCATCTGCCCCGACATTCTCAAAGCAGAAACGGAATATGACAGTCTCATGAAGGCTTTGCCATCATGCACTACGCTGGATGTCAGCCCCAATGTCTACGACCGCATAGCCTATCGTGGCGGCACTGAAGGAGTTATGGCCGTGATGCACATGAAGGAACACGGGGCAGACATACTTCCGGCCATCGGAGCATCACTCTGCCATCCCCCACTGTACATAGTGCTGGAAGGCGTGGAGAAGCCAGGCAATCTCGGTGCCATACTGCGCAGTGCCGATGCCGCCGGAGCGGATGCCGTAATAGTGTGCGACCCTCTCACCGACCTTTACAACCCCAATCTCATACGGGCATCACTCGGCGGCATATTTTCCGTCCCTACCGTGGCATGTACAGGCACGGAGTGCATACGGTATCTGAAACAAAGCGGCATACGCATACTCACGGCACAATTGCAGGATTCGTCGCTCTACTACGATACAGACATGACGGTGCCTACTGCCATAGTCATGGGTACCGAGGCAACGGGACTGACACAACAGTGGCGCGATGCAGCCGACGCACACATACGCATTCCCATGCTGGGCATACTTGATTCGCTGAACGTTTCCGTGTCGGCAGCCATACTGATGTACGAGGCTGTACGCCAGAGGGAAAACAAGTTATGACAGACAGACTTCATCCATAATTCATAAATAATTCTCACTGCTTATTTATTGAAAAAATATTACATTTGCGTGGAGTAACTGACGGATTTTTATCAACAACATAAGTGCAAAAACACTCCTTGATTGTAAAGTAGAAGAAGATGTACAAGTCCATGTAGAATTTCAAGGCTGAATATATTTACATTTATTCACATGTAACTTATTATATTATAATATTTTATCATACCACATAGACGTATTGTGCAGATACATAAAAGCATAATATACGGTCTTGCTCATCGCGCCCGGTGTACCCCACCACTGAGACATCACGGTCTTGGGGGCGAAAGACCGTGGTCTTGGAGGCCAAGCTCAATGGTCTTGGCCTCCAAGACCACGGTGTCTGTATCCCGACATCAAGAGAACATGTCCCTGAGACCTGGAAGAGGCCAGTCCGGTGACAGATAAATGGTCAACTGAGGAATTGAAATATAATGACAAAAGACAGCAAGTCATCACCGTTCTGTCAGTGCCACACACACGCGATCCTGAAAAGCACGTCCCATGGCTCCGCTCTCTATACCCTGATTGATGATGCAGAATGAAATGACATGTCCGTTCCCGCCGTTGGCATAACCGCTGAGAGATGATACGCCCGTTACAGTACCAGTCTTGGCAAAAATATTATTGCAGGCACATGTGCCAATAAAACGCTTCTTCAGGGTACCGTCCACACCGCCTATGGGAAGAGACGGAAACAGCAGGGAGCGTGTCTCCTCGCGGCTCCAGGCATAGACAAGAAGTGCGTTGAGCATCTGCGGCGTGATGTAGTTGTAAAGCGACAGTCCGCTGCCGTCGGCTATCCTGTAACCGCTGCCTTTAGGAATACCGGCACGGCACAGCACACTTTCTATGGATGAGACAACCGAAAGCAGGCTGCCCGGCTTTCCGCCACCGGATGCTGAAAGCTGCCAGAAAAGGCTCTCTGCCATCTTGTTGTCGCTGTCCTTCATCATCAGAGCCAGTACATCGGTTATGCCCATGCGACGGCGGGCAGAATATGGCATCTGCGACGTGATGTCGTCGTCCCAACACCATCCCTCTCCGGCCTTCTCTATGCGGGGAACATAACTGTATCCGCAACCAAGGAGTTCTATGGCCGCTATCGCAGTGACAAGCTTCTGACAGGAAGCCGGCCTCATGCGTTGTTCACCGTTTACGGTGAACAGGTATCTGCCGTCGGTAATGTCGTACAACACCATGCCGAGCTGGCTGTTTCTAAACATGGGGTCGTTGCACAATTCCGTGAGACGCAACTGAAGGCGGCCTTCCCAGGTATCGGTGGAATACATCGGAGAAGTGCTGAAATTGCGGCAGCCCTGGCGGAGCATTCCGAGAATCATCAAGTCTTCGTTGCTGACCGCATTGCCTATTTTCTTTTCTACAATAACGGTTCTGACCTCTGGTTGAGGTACAACAGCATTACGGTGGGACGAACATGAAAATAATATAGCCGCGGCTATTATACCGAATAAAATCTTCTTCATAACAGATACAAATATACGCTTTTTACTGATATATGCAGACATGCATGCAGCATTTATAAATAAATTGACATGGAAATCGCGGGCGCGTGCTTGCGTGTGCGAACTTATTTTCATATCTTTGTGCAAATTAACGGATACTGAATTCCGCGCACACCCAAGTATCAGGCGGACACAGGATTCACGACCAAGCAAAGAAAAAGAAAATGATCAGGAAATTCGATTTTCTCATTATCGGAGGCGGCGTGGCAGGAATGAGCTACGCATTGAAAGTGAGCCAGAATGGTAAGGGTAACGTGGCTCTTGTTTGTAAGACAACACTGGGTGAGTCCAATACATCGAAAGCACAGGGCGGAATAGCTTCCGTGACTGACACTACGGTGGACGATTTTGAAAAACATATCCGCGACACTATGATAGCCGGCGACTACATATCTGATCCGGCTGCCGTAGAACAGGTTGTCAAAGGAGGCCCCTCGGGAATAAAGGATCTGCTTAAATGGGGAGTTAACTTTGACAGAAATGAAAACGGAGACTTCGACCTGCACAGAGAGGGAGGACATTCGGAATTCCGCATACTTCACCATGCCGACGACACGGGATATGAAATACAGCGCGGCCTGATGGAGGCTGTAAGGAACACCCCTAACATAACAGTGCTTGAAAACCACGTTGCCGTAGAGATAATAACGCAGCACCACATGGGCATACGTGTGACAAGACGCACACCGGACATAGAATGTTTCGGGGCATACATACTGAATACCGGAACAGGCAAGGTAGACACTTATCTGTCCAGAATAACAATGATAGCCACAGGAGGAACAGGTGCCGTATACTCGTCCACTACAAACCCTAACATAGCAACCGGCGACGGAATAGCCATGGTGTACCGCGCCAAGGGTAAGGTGCGCGACATGGAGTTCGTGCAGTTCCATCCAACGGCACTATACAATCCACAGGAAAAGCACCCGGCATATCTGATAACGGAAGCCATGCGCGGATACGGCGGTATACTGAGACTGCCTGACGGTACGGAGTTTATGCAAAAATACGACGAACGTCTTAGTCTGGCGCCGCGTGACATAGTGGCCCGTGCCATTGACAACGAGATGAAGATACACGGTCTGGAGCATGTATGCCTGGATGTTACTCATAAGAATCCGGAGGAAACGAAGAAGCATTTCCCTAACATATACGCAAAATGTCTTTCCATAGGCATAGACATAACGAAGGAATACATACCTGTGTCTCCATGTGCCCACTACATGTGCGGAGGTATAAAGGTAGATCTTGACGGACAGAGCAGCATACACCGTCTGTATGCCGTGGGAGAATGTTCATGCACCGGCCTGCACGGCGGCAACCGTCTGGCAAGCAACTCCCTGATAGAAGCTGTAGTGTATGCCGATGCGGCGGCACGCCATTCCATAGAAAACATAGACCGTTACACCTTTAACGACAGTATACCGGAATGGAACGACGAGGGCACAATGACCAACGAAGAGAAAGTGCTCATAGCGCAGGACATGAAAGAGGTGAACCAGATAATGTCGACATACGTGGGCATAGTGCGCAGCGACCTAAGACTTCATCGCGCCTGGGAACGGCTTGACCTGCTCTACGAGGAGACGGAACATCTGTTCAAGAGAGTGAAGCCTACAAAAGACATCTGCGAACTCAGAAACATGATAAACGTAGGTTATCTCATTACGCGTCAGGCACTGGAGAGAAAGGAAAGTCGCGGACTGCACTATACTATAGACTATCCGAAGCACGCCTACGATAAATGAAGAAGAGAACATTCGGCATACTGCTGCAACTGGAATCCGTCTTTCTTGTTCTTACATCGGCTGTAAGCCTGTTTTTCAAGGAAAAAGATTGGATGGTTTTTATGCTGTGTGCCGTTTTTAGTTTCTCTGTAGGTGCCGCATGTATATCAGTAAGCAAATGGCAGAAGAGACACAGGGACACTGACAGTGACAAGTACTTTTCGCGTGCAGACAGCTTTATGGTAGTGGCACTGACATGGGTGTTATTCTCCATAATAGGAATGATTCCGTTCATACGTATAACAGGAATGGACATAACGGACGCATTCTTCGAGACAATGTCTGGATTCACCACTACAGGAGCATCAATAATAGACGATGTGGACGGACTGAGTCACGGACTGAAGTTCTGGCGATCCATAATACAATGGATGGGAGGGCTTGGAATAGTGGTATTCACATTTGCTCTTGTTCCTACGGGAGAGATGCGTAACAATAACATTTTCTCTGCCGAAGCTACAGGAATAAGCCTGGACAAGTTCAGTCCGAAGATAGGCTCCACAGCCAGAAGACTGCTTGTCATCTATCTTATTCTTACAATAATATGCGCCGCCTCTTATTATATAGGTCCCATGAGTGCATTCGACTCGGTATGTCACGCACTGACAACAACGGCAACAGGAGGATTCTCCACACACACAGCAAGTATGGCTCATTTTCAATCACCATATATAGAATACGTATGTTCTGTGTTTATGATTTTGTCAAGCCTTAATTTTGCCATGTACTATTATGCCGTAGTCAAACGGTGGGACATAATACGCAATAATGAGGAAATCAATATTTTCTTCAAGATTGTATTTACGGCCATCATAGTATTCATGCTGCTTTTCAATTTTGCTTCCTTTACGACAGAAAACATAAACAAACTGCCGTCAGGTGCGGAAGAACAGTTCAGGTCTGCACTGTTTCATGTATCAACCATAATAAGCAGTACCGGATTCGCTGCAACGAAGTTCGATTATGTATCATGGGGTGAAATATTTATCATGCCTACAATAATCCTGATGATTATAGGTTCGTGTGCAGGAAGTACCTCCGGAGGTATAAAAGTGGTGCGGTTCATAGTTCTTTTCAAGGCCATACGTAACGAGTTTTTCAAACAACTGCATCCGAGAGCCGTTGTCAGCGTATGTCTTGGCGGACGTGTAATAAACGATGACAGAGTGAAAAGAACACTCTGTTTCATCATCATATATGTAGGTATGGTAATAACAGGAATAACTGTAATGACAGGATTTGGAATGGACTATGTTACAGGGTTCGGCAGCACAGTGTCGGCACTGAGCAACATAGGGCCAGGAGCAGGAATGACGGGCCCGTCAAACAACTATGCCGACATACATCCGGTGATAAAGTGGCTGATGAGTTTCTACATGCTAACTGGACGTCTGGAAATATATACTGTACTTTCTTTGTTCATGCCAAGTTTCTATAACAAATAAACAGATAAACAAATCATGGCTATAATATATCCTTCACCTGTATTCGGTCCGGTAAAAAGCAGAAGATTAGGAGTGTCGTTAGGCATAAATCTGATGCCTGGTGACGGCAAGTGCTGTTCGTTCGACTGTGTGTACTGCGAATGCGGGCTTAACGGCGACCACAGACCAAAACAAAAGATGCCGTCAGCTAATGAAGTGAACCGTGGTCTTGAAAAGAAACTTAAAGAAATGAAAGAACGCAAGGAAATGCTTGATGTACTCACCTTTTCAGGAAACGGTGAACCTACAATACATCCGCAGTTCGGAGAGATAGTGGACATGGTGCTGTCTCTGCGTGACATATACTATCCTAACGCAAAAGTTTCTGTCATTTCCAACAGTACACAGGTTCACAGGGACGAAGTGAGAAATGCACTGATGAAAGTGGACAACCCTCTTATGAAACTTGACACTGTATCGGAGAAATACATAAAAATTGTAGATCGTCCTACAGGAAAATATGATGTAAACGATATAATAGAGAATATTGCACGCATGAACGGGCATGCAATAGTTCAGACCATGTTTATGAGAGGTTGCATAAAGGACGAAAAAGGAAACATGGTGTCAGTAGACAATTGCGGAAACGAATATATAGAATCTTACATAAAGGCACTGGAAAAAATAAAACCAAGACAGGTGATGATTTACACTCTCGACAGGGAATGGCCGGTGCAGGGACTGGAAAAAGCTGATAGTGAGACAATGGACGCAATAGCGGAAAAAATACGTATGGCAGGCTTCTATACAAGTGTAAGCTACTGAATATACTCACATATCTCCATTATAATAAAAAAATGGAACGGTAATATTTGTTTTGCCGTTAATTAAATGTACATAAGATATATCATAACGATGATGCTTGCCATGTTCTGTTGCATTGCCAGTGCACAGGACACAACGGATATTACATGCATGTCGGAAGATATGTTCGAGATAAATACTCTGCCTACAGAGTATAAAATAAAGTTACAGATATACAGGTATAAGAAAATGTATGTATATGAAGGAGATACTATGTTTCAGTATCTTTTGCCTGAATTGCCTGTATATGCACCAATTAAATTCAAAAGCCGCAGACAGCGGGAAAAGTACGACCGTCTTGTGTACAACGTAAAGAAAGTTCTGCCTCTGGCACAGCAGGCAAACGCGCTTATAAAGGAAACTTACGAAACACTGGAAATGCTGCCAGACAAGAAAAGCAAGGACGCACACATAAAAGCTGTGGAAAAAGATGTGAAGAAGCAGTTTACACCTATGATGAGACAACTCACATATTCGCAAGGAAAACTGCTGATTAAACTGATAGACAGAGAATGCAACCAGACATCATACGAAATAGTAAAAGCTTTTCTCGGACCGGCAAAAGCTACTTTCTATCAGATTTTCGCATGGACATTCCGTGCTTCGTTGAAAAAAGAATATGACCCTGAAAATGACGATAAGATGATAGAGAGGGTGGTGGTTCAGGTGGAAGCCGGCGTATTGTGATTACATACAAAACACAAATACTAAATAAAAAGCATCATTATAATAATAAATGAGAAAACTTAAGGTTACGGAAATGGGACGCATAAGTCCGCAAGAATTTCAGAAAGCACGTAAGACACCGATAGTAGTAGTTCTGGATTACGTAAGAAGTCTGTACAATGTAGGCAGCGTGTTCAGAACAGCCGATGCCATGCGCCTCGAAGGAATATATCTGTGCGGAATAACAGCCACTCCTCCTAACATAGAAATACATAAAACTGCGCTCGGTGCTGAAGATACTGTATCGTGGCAATACTTCTGCAATACCGAAGATGCTGTTGCGTCGCTCAAAAATGAAGGATACACTATAATGGCAGTGGAACAATGTGAAGGAAGTACCATGCTTAATGAATTCAGACCGGACAGTGACAAAAAGTATGCCATTATACTTGGAAATGAAGTGAAAGGAGTACAGCAGCACATAGTGGATATGGCTGACGGATGTATTGAAATACCGCAGTTCGGAACCAAACACAGCATGAATGTTTCTGTTACGGCAGGCATTATAATATGGGATATGATGCAGAAAAGTTATCTACATTTATGTTGATAACCTTGATGAAAAAACATGTATAACAAATATTCCAATGAAGATAAAATTTAAAATATTTTCTTTTCAACATAGTAGAATACACTATAAACATGGTTATAGATAACAGTATCAACATTACAAAAATAATATATAAAACATACATAATCAATATCTTTAGTATTAAGTAAAGCAAAGTTATCTACATTATCAACACAGTATTATTATCATCATTCATTTATAAAAAATAAATAAACAAAAATAATAATGAACCTTAAAGACAAAATACGCAGGATGTGCCGTGAAAAGAATGCGGTTATCATGGCACACTATTATACGGACGGAGAAATACAGGAAATAGCTGACTTTGTCGGTGATTCTCTTGCTCTCGCACAGAAAGCTGCCAGAACTGATGCTGATATAATAGTAATGTGCGGTGTACATTTCATGGGCGAGACAAGTAAGATTCTTTGTCCGGACAAGAAAGTTCTTGTTCCGGATATGGAGGCTACGTGTTCGTTGGCCGAAAGCTGTCCGGCAGACAAATTTGCTGAATTTGTAGCTTCACATCCAGAACATACGGTAATAAGTTATGTAAACACTACGGCTGCTACAAAAGCTGTGACAGACATAGTGGTGACAAGCAGTAACGCACGTCAGATAGTGGAGTCTCTTCCGAAAGATATGCCTATTATATTCGGTCCTGACCGCAATCTCGGAGGATATATAAACAGTATAACAGGAAGAAACATGTTGTTATGGGATGGAGCCTGTCATGTACATGAAAAGTTTTCGGTAGAGAAAATACTGGAGTTGAAAGAGCAGTATCCTGATGCAAAGTTGCTGGTACATCCGGAATGTCGTGGAGCTGTCGTAAGACTGGCGGATAAGGTTGGATCGACTGCTGCATTGTTGAAGTACAGTATAAGCAGTCCTGCCACAACATTCATAGTAGCTACGGAAAGCGGTATTCTGCACGAAATGCAGAAAGCCTGTCCGGAAAAGACATTTATCCCTGCACCCCCTGATGACAGCACGTGTGCCTGCAATGAGTGTTCATACATGAAACTTGTAACAATGCAGAAATTGTACGATTGTCTGCTAAACGAGTCACCTGAGATACTTGTAGATGCCGAAATAGCAAATAAAGCCATACGCCCAATAAACCGTATGCTTGAAATATCAGAGAAATTAGGATTATAAAAACTAAATACATACATATACAATAAAATGAAAGCAGGTATAGTTGGTCTCCCAAACGTGGGTAAATCCACACTTTTTAACTGTCTGTCAAGTGCGAAGGCGCAGGCAGCCAATTTTCCTTTCTGTACTATAGATGCACAATTGGGTCAGGTGAGTGTTCCGGACGAGCGTCTGACACGTCTTGCTGAAATAGTAAAACCGGGTAGAATAGTTCCGGCTGTATGTGATATAGTGGATATTGCTGGTCTGGTTAAAGGAGCCAGCAAAGGTGAGGGACTTGGAAATCAGTTTCTTGCAAATATACGTGAGTGTGATGCCATAATACACGTGTTACGTTGCTTTGACGATTCTGGCATAGTGCATGTGGATGGCAGTGTAGATCCTGTACGCGACAAGGAAATAATAGACATGGAACTTCAGCTTAAGGATCTGGAGACATTGGAGAACCGTGCGAAGCGTGTGGAGAAAGCGGCACGGGTTGGTGGAGACAAGGCTGCCAAGATAGAGATGGATGTTATAGATGCTTACCGTAAGGCATTGCTTGAAGGAAAGAGCGCGAGAACCGTTACATTCGATACTGAAGATGAAACGGCAGCTGCAAAATCTTTGTTTCTACTTACAGCCAAGCCTGTATTGTATGTATGTAATGTGGACGACAAGAGTGCTTCTACAGGTAACGTACATACTGAACGTGTAGCCGAGGCTATAAAGGATGAGGATGCGGAGATGCTTGTAATAAGTGCTCAGACCGAGGCTGACATTGCCGAACTGGAGACATACGAGGAAAAACATATGTTCCTTGAAGATATGGGTTTGAGCGAGAGCGGATGCAATCGTTTGATAAAGGCAATATACAGTTTACTTACATTGCAGACATTCATAACGGCAGGCGAGATGGAGGTAAAGGCATGGACATTCCGCAAGGGCTGGAAAGCTCCGCAGTGTGCAGGTGTGATACACACTGATTTTGAAAAGGGTTTCATACGTGCTGAAGTTATAAAGTATGATGACTATATAAAGTATGGCAGTGAAGCTGCTGTGAGGGAAGCCGGTAAAATGGGTGTGGAAGGTAAGGAATATGTGGTTCAGGATGGCGACATAATGCACTTCCGCTTTAATGTATAATAATAGTATATGCACAATATTGTATATATAAATTGGAATCCGGACATAGTGGCTTTGAATCTGGGCTTCATGGAGATACGATGGTATTCAGTGTTTTGGTGTCTGGGTTTGCTGGCTGTGTACTGTCTGATGCATCATTTGTACAGAAAGCAGGGAATAGAAGAGGAAAAGTTCGAGCCTATGTTCATATACTGCTTCTTTGGAATACTTATAGGTGCGCGTCTCGGACATTGCCTCTTCTATGAACCTGTTTATTATCTTTCGCATCCCATGGAAATGCTTCTGCCTATGCGCAAACTCGCAGACGGAAGCTGGCATTTTACCGGATACGAAGGATTGGCTTCACATGGCGGAACCATAGGTCTGATGGTTGCTTTGTTGCTGTACAGCAGGAAGACAAAACTTAACATAATGCACGTGCTGGACAATGTTGCTATAGTTACTCCGGTATGTGCATGTGCCATACGTCTTGGAAACCTGATGAATTCCGAAATAATAGGCCGTCCCACGGATTTGCCATGGGCATTCGTGTTCGGACGTGTGGACATGCAGCCACGCCATCCCGGACAATTGTATGAGGCTGTGTGTTATTTTGTGTTCTTCTTTATAGGATGGATAATTTACAGCAGAACTGGTGATGCCAATCCGACAAACGAAAATATATGGCGGGACAGAAAACATATATTTGATACCAGAATAGGGTCTGGATTCTACTTTGGTTTATGTATATTTCTCATATTTATGTCAAGAATATTAATAGAGTTTACAAAGGAGAATCAGGTTGACTTCGAATCATCCATGTTATTCAATATGGGACAGTTGTTGAGTATTCCTTTTGTATTGTTAGGTATATATTGTATGTTAGGAGGAAAATATTGTCGCAATTTAAGTGCTTATAAGTAAAAAATATAACCAATAATCTAATATCATGCAGAACAAATCAAGTATAACGGCTGTAAGGTTTTCTTTTGTATTATGCGCAGTTTTACTTGCCATTGGTGCGTATCCTCAGACAGTTGGAAGTGTCTACCGGATAATATCTTCCAGCACTGGAAAGGCGATAACGAATAGAGGCAATAACGATTTGGATGCTCCGATAGTGACATCTGCGAGGGACGACAATGACAAAAGCCAGATGTGGGCTCTGATAAGCGATGGTGGAAATGACAGTTACGGCTTGTTTAATCTTGGTTCATGTAAGAATATAGATATGGCTCTTGAAAGTTCCAAGTCAGGATGTCTGCTCCAGTGGAAAACAAATCTTGGCAATCAGAATCAGATATTCAGCATACATTCTCCAGGCATAGCAGGTTCAGCCGTGCAGTTACTTTGTGCTTCTAATCCTTCTCTCGTTGTTACGGAGTTTTCAGGCGGGCAGTTATGGATGAAAAACGACCTTACGAATCAGAGTACTTACTTTGAGTTGCAGGAAATTATAAATGTAAAGGACAATACAATTCCTCTGCCATATCAGACTTATAATATATATAGTATCGCTGCTGACGGAGTTTTGTCTAACGGAGGAAGTTCAGACAATGATGCAAGAATAGTAGTGGAGAAACAGGACAGCAAGTCGTCAGGGCAGATGTGGAAACTGGAAATACCGATGTATCAGAAAGGTACTTCCACATGGTATCAGTTACTTAATAAGACATGCGGCAAATGCATAGACTGTGCACTTAACGGACCGTCAGTTCCGCTCCAGTGGACGCAGGACATGAACAGCAGTTCTCCGAACTGGAACCAGATGTTCGAAATAGAAGATGTGGAAGATATTGAGAACGCCTATAGATTGAAGGTTGGAAAGAATGTAGGCACTTCGTCTTCGCCTTCTTTCAATTACTATTATCTTGCGGCAGGTGCTGATAAGAAAGTATATCTTACTCAGAATGCTGCAAATACGGATACTCATTTCCGTTTCGATATGGTAGACAATGCCGATATGCCACAGAATGTATTCTGGCAGGACGAAAACATATTCGGACAGAACAAGGAAAAAGGACATGCGACGTATATGCCATATCAGAACACGTATGCCATGCGTTCGGATGCGCGGTATCAGCATGCATGGCTTGATCCTACTGAAAGCAGCAGATGGATGAGTCTGAACGGTACGTGGAAATTGTTGTGGAATGTTCTTGATGATAACTATATGATGCCGGAGGAAGAATTTTATGGCGATATGGTGGATGTTTCCTCATGGGATGAGATTCCTGTACCGGCTTGTCTGGAGATGCACGGCTATGGAAAACCGTATTATATAAATGTGGACTATGCCTTTGCCGATAATCCGCCTTATATCAATATGCGTAGCGGCATAGACAACAGTGTAGGAAGCTACAGGCGCAATTTCAATTTACCGGAAGAATGGGAGAACGAGCGCATACTGTTACATTTCGACGGAATATATTCTGCTGCATATTTGTGGGTCAATGGCAAATATGTTGGTTATACCGAAGGTGGGAACATGGATGCCGAGTTTGACATTACAGCTCATGTGCGTAGCGGTGAAAACAATATTTCAGTGCGTGTGATACGGTGGACAGACGGTTCATATCTTGAAGGTCAGGACATGTGGCACATGAGCGGCATTCATCGTGATGTGTATATGATGGCGGTTCCAAAGGTCTTTGTAAGGGATCATTATATAAAGTCCGATCTTTCTGACAATGCCACATCAGGAAATATGACCATACAGCTGTGTCTTGACAACAGAGACAGCCTGAACATAAGCAAGAAGTATGAGGTAAGGCTTATAGATCCAGACGGAATCATGCTGCATAGCAAGACTGCCGTTGTGGAATTTACATCTGATGATGCTGAAAGGAATATAGATATTGTGTTTGAAGGTCTGACAGAACTTAGGCCTTGGACAAGCGATTGTCCTGATCTGTATACGGTTGAGATAGTTCAGAAGGATGCAGACGGAAACGAAGAAAGCGTTCATGCCACGAAATACGGTTTCTGCAATGCCGTGATAAAGGAAAGCCAGTTTCTTGTCAATGGCAAACGTGTATTCATGAAGGGTGTCAATGCTCAGGACACACATCCTCTCACAGGTCGCACTGTGGACAATGAGACGATGTGGAAGGATCTTGTAATGATGAAGCAGGCTAATGTAAATGCATTACGTTCAAGTCACTATCCGCGCAGTCCGAAGATGAATGCCATGATGGATTATGTAGGCATATATCTTATGGATGAGGCTGATGTTGAGTTTCATAAGAACTGGAGCAATGGTGGACGCATACATACCGCAGCTACGTGGCGCGCTCCCATTGTGGACCGTATAGAACGCATGGTGTTGCGTGACAGAAACCATCCGTGTGTGGTTTCATGGAGTCTCGGGAACGAAAGCAACGGCGGTGTTAACTTTACTCACGCCTACAATGCTGCACGTGCATTGGATCCACGTCCCATACACTATGAAGGTGCAACACGTGCCGGTACTTTTCCTACGGACATCCATAGCGTCATGTACAGTACTGTTGACAATGTAAAGAATAATATAGATAACAAAGGCAAACCGTATTTCATGTGCGAATATGCCCATGCCATGGGTCATTCCGTGGGTAATCTGAAAGAATATTGGGACGTTATAGAAAATAGTTCCAACGGTATGGGAGGGTGTATATGGGACTGGGTGGATCAGTCTATCGTAGATGCAGGCGACATAAAGAAAGGATTGTTCAAGGTCAACGGATATAACAAGTATCGAAATGGCAATGACTACGGTGGACCTCATCAGGGCAACTTCGTGAACAACGGCATAATCACAGCAGATCGCATGCCTACGGGCAAACTTGCCGAGGTAAGGCGTGTATATCAGTACATAAAGTTTGGTGAATTTGACAGTGACAGCAAGACCTTGAGGCTGACAAATAAGTATGAGAGCATAGACCTTGGCGGCATGATACTTGAATGGAGTCTTCTGCTTAACGGGGAAAAGATGGACTGCGGCTTGATTATTCTCCCGTCAATTCCGTCGGACAAGTCGGCACGTATAGCCATTCCGTACATTGCAGACAATGTATCGGGTGAATATCTGCTCAATATATCTGTCTGCCTGCCGGAAGCAACACCGTGGGCAGAGGAGGGTTATGCCGTTGCAGCCACACAATATGTACTGTCAGGACGTACTCCGCTTTCAGACCATAATCCGGCAGTCGGTACTCCGCTTACACTTGCCAAAAGCGGTATTAACTATACGATTGAGGGTAATAATATCAAAATAGTTGTCAACACGTCCAAAGGCATTACATTATGGAGACAGGGTGACATGGATGTGATACCGCAGAACAATAACGGTACTTCTGCTCCAGCTTACAGCAATTATCGTTGGATAGAGAACGATGCTCCGTATGGTACGGATCCGAGTTACAGTGCCTCAAACGGTATAACGTCAAGGAAATTCGATGTGCAGCTTTCCGATGACGGTTCAGAGGCCGTAATTACTGAGACAGCATCGGGCAGTCTTTGCAGCTATGTATTCGTATATACGGTAAACAGAGACGGATCAGTGGATTTCGATGCCAGTTATACCGTTGTAGCAAATAATCTTCGTCGTATAGGCATGATGATGCAGTTCAATCCCGACCTTTCCATGACACGGTATTATGCCCGCGGACCTTTGGACAATACCATAGACAGAAAACGCGGCGCTGACATAGGCATATATGAACTTCCTGTGAAGGATTTCCATGTGGACTATGTACGTCCGCAGACAAGCGGCGACCGTCAGGATCTTCGTTGGATAATGCTTTATGGCAAGGACGGCAGGGGTATACGTGTTGAGGCAGATGGACAGGTAAACCTTACCCTTGACAACTATACCGACGAATACAAACACGGTTATCTTCACCAGTGGAACATGCTTTCATCCGACGATATTTATGCCAACTTCGACTATGCCCAGCTGGGCATAGGAAACGGTTCTTGCGGAGCAGGTGTACTTAGCGAGTACATATTGCCGAAAAGCGGAACCTACGGATATCGTCTGCGCTTTACATACGTTGACAATGTAAATACTTCTGTCAGTGACGTAAAGTCAGAATCGCTTCATCCCACAGATGGCTTGGCTTCTCCAATATATGACATTCACGGTCACTTTGTTGGCAATACCGCATGTCCTATATCTTTGCCTCAGGGTATGTATATAAGTAACGGACGCAAGTTTGTCATACGGTAAACAACAATATGGCGTCTACTTAATTTAATGGCTTATGGCTAAAAAGTTTTGCATATTTATATTATGCTGCATAAATGCTTTGACATTTTATGCCCAACGGACGGATACCGTTTCTGTCTACAGCAGTTCAATGAAAAAGGAGATAAAGAACGTTGTGATATTTCCCGACGGATACGATTCCGGAGACAAATATCCTGTATTGTACCTTCTGCACGGATACGGCGGTAATCACAAGACATGGCTCAACATAAAACCGGAACTGCCTGTGCTTGCCTCTTCACATGGGATGATAATCGTATGTCCGGACGGTGCCAAGTCATGGTATTGGGACAGTCCTAAGGATTCGGCATTGCGATATGAAACATACGTGTCTTCCGAACTTACAGACTATATAGACTCGCATTACAAGACAAAGGCGGACAAATCAGGAAGAGCCGTAACTGGACTGAGCATGGGAGGACAGGGAGCCTTGTGGCTTGGCATTCGCCATCAGGATGTTTTCGGTGCGTGTGGTTCTACAAGCGGCGGTGTCGACATACGTCCGTTTCCTGACAATTGGGACATGAAGAAATCTTTGGGCGAATACCGCGACAACATTGAAATCTGGGACAGGCACACCATTGTAAGCATTCTTCCTTTAGTGCGCAATGGTCTGCCCATTTATATTGACTGCGGTACTGACGATTTCTTCTACAACGTCAATGAAAAGTTGCACAAAGAGATGCTTTACAGAAACATAAGACACGAATACGTGACACGTCCCGGCAGACACAACGCTTCCTATTGGAACTTCTCAATAGAGTTTCAGATGCTCTTCTTCTCAAACTATTTCAAGGGCAAGGAGGTATACAGATAGGCATTTCTGTCCTGTTGCTTCACTGTACATGGTGTAATTGTAAATATCGTTTATGGCGAATAGATATTTGTTGGGTTTTGATATAGGTAGTTCTTCAGTCAAGGCTTCGTTGGTGAATGCCGATACAGGGAAGTGTGTTGCTACTGC
>CAMWRK010000003.1 GCA_947176655.1 uncultured Prevotellaceae bacterium
TGTATGCCTGCCTTCTTGGCTATCTCTGCCATGAACTCCTCGCCGGCCGGTTTGCTTGCGAGGTGTATGGTCTCCATGATGCGTGCCTTAATGACGGGCAGGTTCTTGCGTGCGTATGCTTCGGCGGAATCAACGCCCATTGGTGCGCTTTTGCCGAGAGTGCCGGCAACGAATCCGGCCATGAAGTTGTCCTTGCTTACATAGTGTGTGCTGTCCTCACCGAAGAGTTCGTAGTTCAGACCGCCAATCATCTGTGTTGAAACCTGCTGACCGATCTGCAAGCCTGCATAATATGCCTGCTTCTTCTTGTCGTCGCCTGAGTTGGCTCCGTCGTTCAGACCTTTGATGAACTCATCGATGTAGGTTGTGTCAACGTCCATGCGCATTGCCAGATAGTCCTTCAGGCCACGGCTCTGAGCCATACCGATAGCATAGCACAGGGTGTCGACGTCACTCTTCATGTTGGCCTTTGGCGTACCGTTGCCACAGCCGGCCAGAACAGCAGACAATACTACTGCTGCAACAATAGAAATCTTTTTCATGTTTGATATTTGATTAATTATGGTATGTTCTAACATCGAATTAAGTGGGATGCGTGCTCTTATGCCATGTGAAGCATCGTATGTTGGACGGATTACAGAACCTTGATGAGTTCTACATCGAAGACCAGAGTGGCATAAGGAGGTATTGAGGCTCCGGCACCACGTTCTCCGTATCCCAGCAGGTATGGGATGTGGAAGCGGTATTTTGCACCCTCCTTCATCAGTTGTACGCCCTCTGTCCAGCCTGCTATGACCTGATTCAGACCGAAGTCGGCAGGTTCTCCTCGCTGGTATGAACTGTCGAAGACACTTCCATCGGTGAGGCGGCCTTCGTAGTGGCACCGTACCTTGTCTGTGGCTTTGGGACTTTTGCCTGTCCCCTCAGTAAGAATCTCGTATTGCAGTCCGCTCTTGGTGGTTATGACACCCTCGCGTTTGCCGTTCTCCTCAAGGTAGGCCTTGCCACTGGCAATATTATCCTTAGCGTTCTCCGCTTCCTTCTTCTGAAAATATTCGTTCAGCATGGCCTGTGCCTCGCGTGCGCTGAGTTCGGTGTCGCGGCCTTGCATGATGTCCTCTATGCTTCTGCAAAATTCCTTGATGTCGAAATTCTCGATGTTCATGCTCTTGAGTTGCTGGCCTATGCCGAGACCGAGGGCGTAACTTATGTTATTCATATTGTCTATTGTATAATAGGTGTATTGGTTTGTGTAATCGGGCACAAAGGTATAAAAATTAATGAAGAATGAAGAACGAATAATTGAGAATAAAGTTTTTTTTATATTTTTGTAGCGTTTAACAGATATGGAAAAATGCCTCAGAACCTAAAAATACGTTGTCGTAACAATGGGAGGACAATGGAGGTGCCTTTCGGGATGAGCCTTGGGGAATTGTATGAAGAATGCAGACCGGACATGAGGTACGGAGCCGTGTGTGCTTTGGTCAACAACAAAGTGCAGGGACTGAACTACCGGTTCTATAATTCCAAGGACGTTGAATTTCAGGACATCACCACCACGCATGGCATGCGTACATACACCATGACCCTGTTTCTGGTTCTGGTCAAGGCCGTGGAGGATTTGTATCCGGGCGGACAATTGATAATAGGTGCTCCGGTCAGCAAAGGATATTTCTGCGAGTTGCGCATAGGCCGTGACATTACCGAACAGGATGCTCTCGATGTGCAGCGGCGTATGCACGAAATAGTCGGTATGGACATGAAGATACATCGTGTTCAGTGTCCGATAGAAGAGGCGGTGAGCCTTTTCCGTTCCAAAGGCATGGAGAGCAAGGCCAAACTGTTGGAAGGCCAGCGTAATCTCTATACCAATTACTACCGTCTTGACAACACGGTGGACTATTTCTACTCCTGTCTGCTGCCGAGGACCGGGCATCTGCACCTCTTTCAGGTGATGACGTTTTTCGGCGGGCTGCTGTTGCGCGTCCCGTCCCGCGAAGATCCTTCCCGTCTGGAGGAACTCGTGCCTCAGGCGAAGATGCACAATGTCATACGTGAACACCACCGTTGGCAGGATATTCTCGGGGTACGCACGGTTGGAGATTTCAACGAAGCGGTCATGAACGGTCATGCCTCCGATCTGATAAACGTCAGCGAGGCCTTGCAGGAGAAGAAACTAAATGACATTGTCGTCAACATCATAGAGAAGGGAGCACGTCTTGTTCTCTTGGCCGGCCCCTCGTCCAGCGGAAAGACAACCACAGGCAAGCGTCTTGCCATACTGCTGATGGCAGCAGGCAAGAGACCGCATACGATAAGTACCGACGATTATTTCGTGAACCGTATTGATACCCCCAGGGATGCCGACGGCAACTATGATTTCGAGTGCATAGAGGCTGTGGACACCGGGCTTTTCAACAGACAGATGAACAGTCTTTTAGCCGGTGAAGAGGTGGAACTGCCGCGCTATGATTTCAAATCTGGAGAACGTGTATATGAGAACCGCCGTCTGCGTATAGGTCAGAATGACATCATTATCTTGGAGGGCAATCACGCGCTGAATCCGATCCTGTCCGCACAGGTGCCTGAGAATCAGAAGTTCCGCATCTTCATAAGCCCCCTGACGACCATTGCTTTGGACGATCACAACAGTGTCCCGACGAAGGATATCCGTCTTCTGCGCCGTCTGATACGGGATTACCGTTATCGCGGTTTTTCAGCTCTGGACACTATCCGCCGCATGCCAAGCGTCACCGCCGGCGAGGAAAAATGGATATTCCCCTTCCAGGAACTGGCCGACGCGACTTTTAACAGTGCTCTGCTGTATGAATTGGCCGTAATAAAAGATCAGGTTAAACCCATCCTTGACGAGATAGGGGAACGCGAAGTCGAATACGCCGAAGCCAGTCGTCTGCGCAAGTTCCTTCGCTATTTCCGCAGTGTTCCCGCCGATCAGGTTCCTCCGACATCGCTTTTGCGTGAATTTGCCGGCGGAAGTTCATTCAAGTATTGACCCTATGCAGGAAACAGTCTCTGTCAAGTTTCTTCAAGGTATTCTCAGACCGCGGCCTGCTGCCGGTCACAAGGGAACTTTCGGGCATGCCCTGCTCGTTGCCGGCAGCTACGGCATGGCCGGTGCCGGGATTCTGGCGGGAAGAGGCTGTATGCGTTCGGGAGCAGGCAAACTGACAGTTCATATTCCGCATTTGAATAATGATATAATACAACAGGCGTTGCCGGAGGCTGTTCTGCACCACGATGCCGATGGCAGATGCTGGACTTCCAAGTTTGAAGATACATCGTTTCCTGCTATATATAATGCCGTCGGGATTGGTCCAGGGATAGGCATAGCTCCTGAAACGACCGAGGCACTGTATTCTATCATAAATAAGTTGTCCGGGCAATCCGTCCCTATGGTACTCGATGCCGATGCGCTCAACATCCTTTCCCGCAATCCGGAGTGGTTTGCCATGCTGCCGCCCCACACCGTCATCACCCCACATCCGCTGGAGTATCGCAGACTGGCTGACGGAGGCATTGATACGGGCAATGTCATACTTGTACTTAAAGGCCACCGCACCACAATAACCATACCTGGCAATCCGCCACAGCAATACGTGTGTCCGTTCGGCAATTGCGGAATGGGCACGGCTGGAAGCGGCGATGTCCTTACGGGTATGATACTCGGCCTGCTGGCTCAGGGCTACACTCCGGCCCATGCTGCCGTCCTCGGTGTCTGCCTGCATGCCATAAGTGGCGATATTGCAGCATCGGAGCTTGGAGAGCACAGTCTCATTGCCTCGGATCTGGTGGATTACCTGCCACATGCATTCAAATACATAACTAAAGATACATTATAACTATGATCAGCATTATCATGGGTAGCACCAGCGACCTCCCGGTCATGGAGAAGGCTGCCAAGTTTCTTGACGAGATGGAGATACCGTTTGAAATGAACGCCCTGTCGGCACACCGCACTCCGGAGGAGGTGGAGCGTTTTGCACGCGAGGCTGAGGGACGCGGTGTAAAGGTGATTATTGCCGGTGCCGGCATGGCGGCAGCCTTGCCAGGTGTCATTGCTGCAAGTACTACTCTGCCAGTCATAGGTGTTCCCATCAAGGGCATGCTGGACGGCCTGGACGCCATGCTTTCCATCATCCAGATGCCTCCCGGCATTCCCGTTGCCACAGTGGGAGTGAACGGCGCGCAGAACGCCGCCATACTGGCCGCCGAGATGCTGGCTCTGTCCGACGTGGAACTGTCCGTACGTCTGAAAGCATACAAGGAAGGATTGAAAGAGAAGATAGTAAAGGCCAATGCCGAACTTTCACAGGTGAAATACAGGTTCAAGGTAAACTGACCCATGGCATACATACGTCGCAAGTCCCATGAAATCACTGTGGGCACCATACGTCTCGGTGCGGACAATCCCATACGTGTACAGTCCATGACCAATACGGTCACGATGGATACCGCAGCCAGTGTGGCACAGATTCTCCGCATAGCCGAGGCCGGTGGTGAGTTGGTGCGCCTTACCACACAAGGTACGCGCGAAGCCGAGAACATGGCTGCTGTCCGCGAGGCTGTCCGCAAGGCGGGTTGTACTGTCCCGCTGGTTGCCGATGTCCATTTCAATCCCAATGTCGCCGACGTGGCGGCTAGGTATTGCGAGAAGGTGCGCATAAATCCAGGCAACTATGTCGACGCGGCGCGCCAGTTCCGTCAGCTTGAATATACAGATGAGCAGTATGCCTGCGAGTTGCAGCGCATAGAGGACAGGCTCCTGCCTTTTCTGAATATATGCAGAGAGCATGGTACGGCAGTGCGCATAGGTGTGAATCATGGCTCTCTATCCGACCGCATCATGTCGCGCTACGGCGATACTCCTGCCGGAATAGTGGAGAGTTGCATGGAGTTCCTGCGTATATGTGTCCGTCACGACTTCAGGGATGTTGTCATCTCCATCAAGGCCAGCAATACCGTTGTCATGGTACAGAGCGTCCGCCTCCTCGTGGAGCGTATGGACAGCGAGGGGATGACATTTCCCTTGCATCTGGGTGTCACGGAAGCCGGTGAGGGTGAGGATGGGCGTATAAAGAGTGCCGTAGGCATAGGGGCATTGCTGACCGAGGGCATAGGCGACACCATACGCGTCAGCCTTTCCGAGGCTCCCGAAAAGGAGATTCCCGTTGCACACCGTCTTGTGGAACTGATTCCAGAGTGCTGTCGCCTGCGCGAGGAAGCCGCCGGGAGTATAAAGGACGATACCGTGACCCTGCATGTTGAGGCCGACACTCTCGAGGAACTTCAACTGAAAGCAGCCATGGCTACGGGGGCAGTCTTCATAGACGGGAAAGCGCACAAGCTTAATATCATGTCCGACGGTTTCACCGAAGAGCAGTTGCGCGAACTGTCCGACGCCATTCTGCAGGCGGCACGCATCAAGTTTGTCAAGACGGAATATATCTCCTGTCCCGGTTGCGGACGTACACTCTACGACCTGGAAGGCACCATACACCGTATCAAGGCTGCAACGGCACACCTCAAGGGACTTAAGATAGCCATAATGGGCTGTATCGTCAACGGTCCCGGCGAAATGGCCGATGCCGACTACGGCTATGTCGGTGCTGCCCGTGGCAAAGTTTCTTTGTACAAGGCAAAGGAGTGCATAGAGAAGAATATCCCCGAGGAGGAAGCCGTGGAGCGTCTGCTCAGGTTTATAGAAGAAGATTTGCAGAAACGATGAGAATACGCAGGGCAACCCGTGATGATGCCTGCTTCATAGCACTTGCCGTTACGGAGGCTTTGGGCGGGGATGTCATGAGGAGAGGTACCGATGGTATAGGCAGACAGGAACGGCACAGGCTGGACATGCTTGCCGATGCTGTCCGTGAAGACGATACCCTCTATAGCTGGAGGCATACTGTCATTGCGCAGGATGGGAACGGTATGCTTCTTGGTGCTTTGGTGGCATATCCAGGAGACGGGTATATGGATATGCGCTCGCGCACCTTCTCCATGCTCAATGAACTTATTACGTTCGATGTTTCAAGTATGGATGCAGAGGCAAAGGCAGGAGAATACTATATCGACAGCTTGGCCATCGTGCCGGAATATCGCGGCAAGGGTGTAGGAACACAACTGTTGCGTGCCGCCATGGACGAGGCTCGTTCGTCGTCACGTATTGCTGTTCTGGCTTGCGCTCCAGACAATATCGGAGCAAAGTCTATGTACGAGTCGCTTGGTTTCAGGCACGAAGGCAATCTTTTTATCTTCGGGCATGAATATCTGCGCATGACAGCAGAATAGTGTATGTTCCGTCATACATAGACATATAGGATATGACAGACAGGATAAGATGTTTTTTCAACAAAGCATGCACGACGTATGGTCTGTTGTCCGACGGTGACAGGATACTCATTGCCATATCCGGCGGGAAGGATTCCATGCTCATGGCACGTCTTATGTCGGAGCGTGCACGCATATTCCGTCCTTCCATCCACGTTGAGGCTGTCCATGTGGTCATGGACAATGTGCCATACAAGTCAGACCTTTCATATATGCAGGGCTTCTGTGCCGATGCCTGCATGCCTCTGCATGTTCTTCACACGTCTTTCGACGCTTCGTCGGATTCGCGCAAGACACGCTGTTTCCTGTGTGCCCGTTATCGTCGCAAGGCTATCTTTGAGTTTGCCGTGGAGCATGGATTCAACAAGGTCGCTTTGGGTCACCACATGGACGATTTCCTTGCTACGATGCTCATGAATATGCTTTATGAGGGCTCTTTCCATTCCATGCAGCCTTGTATGGACATGAAACACTATCCTCTGTCTGTCATACGTCCCCTTTGCCTTGTTCCTGAGCAGGACATCTCATCCTATACAGCCGCTTCCGCTTTGGTGCGGCAGATACAGCCCTGTCCCTACGAGGACAAGACACGGCGTTCGGAGATGGAAAAACTGCTGCACATGCTCTGTCTCCTCCATGCCGAGGCACGCCAAAGCATGTGGCACGCTTTGGAAAAACAATGGTCAGCATCCGGTGTAGGCGAATGCTGACCATTGAATTCATTTCATGGAGAATTATTTCTCGTTCAAAGTCTCATTTATGAAGCGAGAGACCTTTGCCTTGTATTCGTCCAGCTTGGATAGATTTTCAATGTAGTATTGTGGTATCGCCTCATATCCAAACTTGGCACCAAGAATAGAGCATGCGATGGCGGCATTGGTATCAGCGTCCCCACCTTCATTGACAGTCAGTAACAACCCGTTTTCAAATGACACGGCGTGCCAATAACACCACAAGGCAGCGGAAAGAGAAAGAAGCGTATAGCCTATGGAGGTATCGCCCAAGCATAGTAAAGATATATCTGAGCAATTGTAAGCTTTTCCTATCCACTCAGCTATCCTGTTGTCGTATTTCCGGCCAATCTGTCTTATTTCATCGTAGGACAGCATTTTATTGTGCCAAACTAAATTATGGATTATTGATGATGCTATGACACATGAACCGATACATCGTGGATCGTAATGCGTAAGTCTGCAAATGGTTTCAGCATGTTCTTCAGTATAGCTTGGCGCGAGGCCTACGACAGATGTTCTCATTAAAGCTCCATTGGCTGCACTATTGTGATGAGATAAATCCCACCATAGTTTTGAACACATTTCCGGTTGTTCGGCGTAATCGCTCATGCACAAGACTTTGAACGTATGCCCTCCAATGCCCAATGGGTCACCGTTGAACCATTCCTTGAAATTCCGGGCTATGGCATGATAATTGAATCCAGTCCCGTCAAATGCATCCATGATGCAAATCATCATGTCTGTATCATCGGTCCACGAACCCTTAGCCCATCTGCACCGGTGGTCATCTTGAATAATCTGGTCATAGCGTATCAATCCTTGCGGATAATGTTTCCTGACCTCGTTCTTATTCATAAATTCAGTCCCAAGCCCAAGGGCATCACCAACCGCTTGGCCATACAGGCATCCGAGCATTATATTCTTGATAGTCATTGCAGCAATATATAGTGTAGTTGTTTACGGTACTGTGTGTCACAGTACAATTATCATCTGCCCGCGTAAAACCATGTCGGGATGCCCAAGAAGCCGTGGATGGTTAAGCCTATACCTAACCCCACGGCTGAACCGGAACTTCAGCACCAGCAATTCCGGTTTTGCGCTCTTTCCTTTTATTACTGACATACAGCGGTGTCTCTGTTTTTTGGCTTGCTTGTCCATGCCAGGATAGAGATATGCATATCATATCCTGTCAAAGAATCCCTCGTATTCTTCATCAATAATCTTCCATTCTCCCATTTTGCGCCCACCTACACGAGCTATCTTTCCTAATTCTTGAAGACGTTTCAGATACTTCAGAACTTGGCGTGTTGATAATCCTATTGAATCAGCCATTTGAATGGTGCTGACTTTAGGATTCATAGATATCAGCTTATATATCTGGCGACTTGCTTTTATGAACTCTTTTGTGAACTCTACTGGCTCTTTTGTGAACTCTACTGGCTCTTTTGTGAACTCTACCGGCTCTTTTATGAACTTCATTTCTTGAGATGCTTTGTCTGTGGTAGTATTATTGTCACTGCCATCGTAATTCAAGTTCCATAGAGTCACGTGAAATTCAGAAGCATTGGAGGTGAATTCTGGTGCGTGGTAGTCTAAAAGGTGTTCATAACGTCTGTATGTGTTTATGATTTTCTTCATTCCGCTGCCCCGTCTCTCTATAAGTCCCAATCTACTGAAGAAATCAGCCAACAGGGGATTCCTTCTTTTGGATGGCACTGTAAGTGGGTTTAACTGCTGGATAAGTCTGCCGTCCATCATTCCTCCAGGTGAGTATATTTCCAAACGGTCGTCATACATATCTATGTGTATTTCACTTCCCATCTGCATATAATCCCTATGGATGATGGCGTTTGCTATCGCTTCTGTTACGGCCCTTTCCGGATAGTCAGGCAGTTCTTCACGATAGTCGTTCTCTTTCCACCATTTCTTTCGGGAGTTGTTCTTGATGAAAGAAACGGCATCCTGTAACTGACCGATTACACAACCTTCCAATTCCACATCATCAATAGCTTCACCCAAGCCGCTTGTCATATCCAGTCCGTTCCAACGTGTGCAGAATATGCGTGATTGTCTCATAGGTGACTCATCTGCTAATAATGCACCGGCATTTGTAAGCTTGCTGTTCTCGTCAATGATGCCCCAAGAAGCGAACTCACTATCCTCAAATGACCGCTGTAGTAGTTTATAGTGAACAGACCTCAGTTTGGAGAATGCCATATCATCAAATCTATAAGAAGATGGCAGTCCGTCAAATGTGCGTCCAGAGCCTTTCATCACAAGATTCTTCAGTTGAATACGGTCAGCCACAACAGACTCATTCCCAATACGCACAAAAGCCAAACGCTGTTTGTCTCCAATATAGTAATATGGTGTTTCTTGCCCAGACATGACACGCAACACTATCAGTTTCTTTCCATCAACCTCCTTAAACAACAAATCTATGGCAGGAATAGGGTCTAGTTTGGTCTTAATGGCTTCACTAATATTTTCCGCATCTTCCTCGGCGTTTACAAGTCCTACGACTTCATCATCATCTGTTATGCCAAACACAAGTATACCTCCTTCTCCATTGGCAAAGGAGGACACGCTTTTCAGCCAACTTTTAGGTTTGTTGCGTTCAAGCATCTCTTTCTTATCGTAAGCTGTAGCTTCTCCGATAAGTTTATTTATTTCTATACTCATGCGTCTACGTTTTCTTTAATATTTCCTTTTAGCAAACTCCCTATTGGCAATAAGTGAGGTGAATAGCTGTCGCCACTTTTTGTAATAGGAGTAAAATCCAATTCGCCAAATGCCGGAGTAACATTTAATTCTGCATTATAGACAAGATATATGGATGCATCTTTCTTTGTTGTCACCATGTCTGTCAACTCATTTGCGGGAATAAGCCTCGGACCTTTCCCGTCAACGAAGAATGCTGCATATCTGTTGCTTTTGTTATGAATAATGAGGTATTTGGCTGTGGTAAATCCTTCAACCAGCTGCAACGTTGCCCCATTCATGTTCAATGCTATGCCCAGTTTGCCGGTCTGCTTCATTTTTGCTACGGCATTGTCGAAATGTGTCCCCTCCTTGGTTACGCACAAAGCCAAATCGCAATCAGTCGGTCTCACCGCCATATCATCGGTAGCGGCAGGCAACACATCTTCGGGGTTTTGCCCTAAACGACAATGTTCTACATAGAAGAACTCTGACAGTGTTGCCTTGATATCCTCATTATCACCATCTGGGTCACTGTTGTCCAATGCAAGTGAATACGTCTTTTCGTCTTTGAATGGGGTATAAACCTTGCCGACAATTCTTTTGAAGTTGTGTTTGATAAACTCTTCGCCGTTTACTCCAGGACGTGCACGCATGGCATAGAAATCATAGTCCTTTTGCAGCCACTCTTGTATTTCTTTACGGAATTTGTCGCGAATGTCATTTTTCCATTTGGCTTTCTGCGATAAATTGTCGCGCGCATACAGTGACAGGACAAAAAGGAAGTTCACGTCGTAGTGGAACAACAAGAGGGTGTCGCGGTCGAACAGGCGGTTTTTGAATTGTTCCTGCTTGTGTCTGTTCTTCTTGCGGTCTGTTTTCTCTATTCCATCATTGGAATAATCAAAAGCCATGTCCATCTTTGCGCTAATGAAGAAGTTCGGGATGATATTGTAACCTTCTGTCACGTCATCGCGCAGACGTATGCCGGACTTTGTCTCTCCGCCCACATTGAAGATGTCCAGATTCCATTGGATTACATTGCGCGCATAAGTATACTGCTTGTAAATGGATTCGGACGTCAGTTCATGACCTATCTTATAATACTTGCTGTCACCAATATAGTATGTCTGCTTCGCTTCACTGTCAATAAGGCTTGGTGCGGTAAACAGATGGTCAACAATTTTCCCGTCTTCCTGCTTCTTGCCCATACCGTCGGGCAACGGTTTGTCTCCGATTAGCTCATCGATGATGGCTTCAAAAACAACATAGAAGTTTTTGACGAGCAAGTATTCCTTCTGTTCCGTATTGATGAACACCTGTCGTGACTCGTCAAAGAATGCAAAGCAAAGCCGCCAAAGTGCCAGAGCCTTATCCGAGAAATACTTGTACCTGATTTGCAGAAGTCTCGTCTTGCCATATCCTTTCAGGTAGCTCTCAAACCGCTTCCCCTTGATAAGGTCAAACTGGCAATTTATCTCTTTGGAGAATCCGTAGGTGTCCCCGATATAATTCAATATGGAGAAGAAGATGACAAGCAGTTCCTCGTCGAAGTTTATCTTCCGTTTCTTGTTTACTGGGCTCAGGTATATTGGGCGGTTTCTCTGTACGATAGCTGTTCCTGTGGCGATGGTGCGGATCCAGTTTATCTTATTGAAACCGGAATGAAGGTTTTTCAGTGTAAAGAAGAAGAAGTCTTGGTTTTCACGATTGAACTGCACCAGCGACAACAATATGTCAAGGTAGGTGTTGCTTAGCCTGCGTTGTCCTTTGGCTACTTGTGCTATTTGGGAATGATATATAACGGAACTGTCATTCCGCTTGTCGTTCTTATAAACCACAATGGCCCGGTATATCCAAACAGCAAACTTATAGATGAAATCCCGCTCCCGTTGGGTAAACGGATTTTTCTCGTCAAGGTGGGCAATCTCCTCGGGCTTATACTTGCCAAAGACAAGTTCCGTCCCGTCCGCAGAGTTTTCGCCCCCCTGAAGCAATACCTTGGGAAGAATGAATACGCAGTCTCTCAACAGACTATTGTAATAATAGCCTACATAGTGTATCGATACCTTTCCCTCTATGTTGGTCAAAGGGTCAATGCCATGAAGGATGTCCCTCACGGAAGACATGTCGTATTGATATTCTTCAATAAGGATACGCATTAGTTTACCTTTACGATGTTTATGTCCAACTTTTGCTTTACATTGTGTACGAACTTCTTGAACAGGTCTTCAGTCCAGCCCGTAATCATCCAGACAGTACCGCTTTTCCAATCAATCCTTGTGCGTCTTTTATCCGCAAACGGCTGGTTGTCGTTTGGCGAAGGCTGCCATGAAGCTACCAACAGATTGTTTCTTTCTGAAATGCCATTCCAAAGTCCAATCATTTCATCAACCGTAATGTCTTCGTTCTGTCTTGCGTAATCTTCGATCACGCGCCGGACTGCTTGAGGAGTAGTGAATTGTTCACTGCTGCCATTGATTGAGTATTTCGGCCATTTGCCACCACCTGGATTTGTGGATTCGTCATCAATTTCTTCCTCAACAGGTCCGATCATTGGCTTCATTTCAAGGTTTGCAAGGAACGCTTTTATCTTCTCCACATTTACCTTCCCATCTGCCAGGTAGAATTTGTCAAACGAGAGTTTGGGATTAACATTGTCCTCTTTGTCCTCAAAAATCCTATCGTCAAATCCAAAGTCCTTAAACACATCATTCCACAGGTAGAATATGACTTTGCAGACAAATGTTTCAGCACTGATGACATTGCCCTTTGCCTTGCAGAAGAAAAAGCCTAATTGCTTGTCTTCCGAGTTGGTCGTGTCAAAAACATGCTTGTTGATGGTTTTGACAAAAGTCCACCAGTCGTACAGGTCGCCGTCAACGTCTATCATCCAATTCAGTTCAACTCCATTGTCATTGCCCTGTGCAATGGGCATGTATTTCCAATCCCATCGTCTCTTGAATGCGCTGTCTATCGGGAACAGGCTCTGGTCGGAAGTATTCATCGAAGCACGGATATAGAGATTGCCTGGTAATACCAACTCCTTTCCTGTTTTCACATTAGGATAATCCTCTATCTCCACATTCTCAAAGGCTTTGCTCAGATGCTTCTGCAAATCCTTGTCTGCCCTTATGGCATACTCGGAGTAACCGTCATCCCCTCTATCCAACAACTGGAACAAATCTCCAAATACCTGCGCACAGTTGCCACGGTTGATTTCTTCGATTATCAAGAACTCCGGTTCTGTTCTGTTTTTCCAAGCATCGATGTAAGCATGCAGGAAAGCCTGTTCCACAAAATCATAGGTAATAACCTGTTCCATAACAGGCATACCGTCTCTTGTTATGGGTTTGTTGTAGATGTCGTACCTTTGCACGCTCTCTGTCGTAGGCTTATAAGCACCGACAAAAGTAGAGTAGTCGCTGTCCGGGTGGAATGTTGTTCTTACCACACGTCCTTTCTTCTCCCACGCATCTGTTTCTTCCTTTATACAATGCGATTTACCGGTTCCTGGAGCACCGTAATAGATTATCTGACGAGCATTATCGTCATATGACTTATGTGATTTTGTCATAGCCGGTCTAAAACTATCTGCCGCCTCCTCCAACCTTGTTATTGTTACCTCCAATGCATCTTTATTAAGACAGATCTCTGCGTCAGAATCAATGGAATCCAATCTCGGCTGGTTTGCCCATATTATTACTTTGCTTAACGTTGAGAACAAAGGTTTTGTCTGGACGGTAGAATTAGCATTTGCCACTGGATCCTTAAAATACTTAGAGCCATTATCTCTCCATGGTGTTTCATCATATTCAGTCATGCTATTAAAGACATTCAGATTAGTCAATATATCCTTCAACGTTTGAAGAATATTATCTAATCCAATCTGAAAGAACTTGGTACCGCCACGTCTTCCGGAATTGCTAAACGTAATATAACCACCCCTTTCACTCAGTTTAGCCTTAAAATCACTATTCTTAGATACATCACTCAAAAATGAGAATAAATCATTCATAATTTTATTACATCAATTGTTTAACTATTTCTTCAGCCAATCTTTTAATAACAGGAATAGCTACACTGTTTCCAAATTGACGGTATGCTTCTTTTCGTGATACCACTATTTTAAATTCTATGTTAGAATCATTATAATTTGGGTTGTTCGCGCATTCTGGATTTTCCCATCCATCACCAATAATACGATACCCTTGTAATCTTCCGGCTTCCACAGGTGTCAATACACGAGGATTAAGTCCTTTGTTTGATTGGTCAATAAGTATTTCACTTCCATCTTTCCAATATCTTGCTGATATGGTGCTTGTATAAATACTATCAGCATTAAACAATGAATACCCAAATCCTTTCCCATTTTGCATATTTCGCTCTTTCCGTTTTTGATGTCCCTCCCACATCTTGTCACTGATAGTAAATTGAGGATCCATCGTTTCCTGTGGTTCAAATATATCTGACACCTTCGTTGACAGCGTCCCGTCTTTCAGTTTCTTTTTGTCGTATATAGTAGAGCCATCTTCTGCTATTCCATATGGAAATTTGAACTCACGGACATCAATAAATGTTTTATACCATGCTATGATAAACAATCGTTCTCTATTTTGCGGTACCCCAAAATACTTTGCATTAAGCACCTCAAAAGAATAAGCATATCCCAGTTCGTCAAGTGTAGCTAATATTACCTTAAGAGTATTTCCTTTGTCGTGAGTCTTCAAACCGCGAACGTTTTCCAAAAACAACACTTTGGGAGGGTGACCCGCCTTGATTTTCTCTTTAATAATATTAGCTATACTGAAAAACAAAGTTCCTCTTGTATCCTCAAATCCTCTTTTCAAGCCTGCAACAGAAAAAGGTTGGCAGGGGAACCCGCCACAGCAGATGTCAAAATCAGGAATTTGACTTGGTACAGCATCGTTAATGTCCTCATTAAAAAAAAGATATTTCCCATTCTTGCCCTTTTTGAAAAGCTTAGGTTCTATACCTTTATAGTTTGCCTCATATGCTAAACGAGCATTCTTGTCCCATTCACTTGCAAAAACGCACTTGCCACCCACATAATGCATTGCCGTATGAAAACCGCCAATGCCTGCAAATAGGTCAATAAATGTATATCTCCTCTTCATCGTTTCATTCTAAAGTTCATATAAATCCTTCAAATCGCACTGTAATATCTGTGAAATCTCAATCAATTGCGGTGCATTTGGCTGTGTAGTATTATGTGCAAATATATATAAAATTCGTGAGATTTCTACACAGGCAGGATAAAGAACCCACTTTTCTTTAGAGGAAAGATAAACAAAATTGTAGATACGTCCAAGCAAATAGGGATGTCTGTTGAGAGTGAAAGGATATGTCGTATTCTATATAAATAAGATTACAGTACTATCCCCATCAGTCCGCATGCTATGCCTATGGCTGTGCCGCTCAGCACCTGGCCGAGACTGTGGTGGCCAAGGAGCATGCGGCTGCTCATCACTGCGCCGGACAGGAGTATAGCGCCGCACAGCCACCATGTGGGGTTGAAGTGGAAAATAAGGCTGTATGCCATCAGCATGCCTATTATCAGTCCTGTGCCGGCGGAACGGATGCTGACCTTATACCAGATGTTTACGATGACGCATGAACATTGCACCATAAGACATGCCATCAGTATCGCGTTCATGATGGCCGGAAGACGCATGCTTTGGCACAATGTCATGCAGCAGGAATAGCATGCTATGTTGATGCAGTACGAGATACTTCTGCGGTGTTGCAGTGACATGTCATGTCTGGTCCATCCGTAGATTTTCCGTGTCACCAGATGAAGCAGGTATGGCAGTGCTATGGTAAAGAGGTATACAGTTGCCAGTACCAACAGCTTGAAAAACATCGGTAACAGGCTCAGGTATGTGAGGGTGAACAGAATGATGAATCCCACCAGGGGGTAGAAGGCCGGGCGGAAAACCGCGGACAACAGTTGTGCGGGATATGTTATAGTTTTCATTGTCGTCTCATTCTGCTGGTGGGTATGCCCAGATGTTCGCGGTATTTGGCTACTGTCCGGCGCGCCACGTTGAATCCCTGTTGCCGCAACATGTCCGCAATGGTGTCATCGGCCAGCGGTCGGCTTTTGTCCTCGTCGTGGACTATGTCTTTGAGAGCCTGATACAGTTTGCGTACGGACGCATCCTGCTCTGTGGCCTTGGCTGCAGTGGAGAAGAACCATTTCAAGGGATGTGTGCCGTATGGTGTCTCCACGTATTTGCTGTTGCACACACGCGACACGGTGCTGAGATCCTGATGTGTTATCTCTGCAACATCTTCCAAGCGCATGGGGCGGAGACTGTTCTCCTCTCCGCTTAGGAAGTACTGCCGCTGCAGTCTGATTATGGCCTGCATGGTGCGCATGATGGTGTGTCTGCGCTGCATTATGGCTCCGATAAAGAGACGCCCACGGTTGACATAGTCGCGGACGAAACTTTCGTCTATCATTTCCATGGCATCCTCACTGATGGACAGTGTGGGCATGTCACCGTCGTTCAGGGTCAGGTCTATGTGCCCGTCCTGGTCTACCGTCACAATGACATCCGGCACGATGTGCGTCTCCGGAGTATCGGCCTTCTCGCCCATGGAACTGCCTGGCCGCGGGTTCAGTTTTCTGATTTCACCGCGCAACATGGCGGTCTGCTGTTCCGACAGGTTGTGTTTCCGGCCTATCAGTTCCCAGCGGTTGTGCGTGATGTCATCCCAGTTCTGTTCCAGCACCTTCAGCAGCATGGAGGTATGTCCAGGGATGTCGCGGTGTCCTTTTCGTTTGCACTGGATTATCAGGCATTCCTGCAATGAACGTGCCCCCACGCCCGCCGGGTCGAACTGCCATAGGATGCGCAACACTCTCTCCACCTCCTCTACCGTAGTGTCACAATAGTGGTATATGCTCAGCTCGTCGGCAATCTGGAAAAGGGGTTTTCCCAATAGACCGTTATCGTCCAGGCTGCCGATGATGTACTCCAGAATCTGCCTGTCGTGCGGTGTCAGGTCATATTCTCCGGCCTGTTCCATCAGCTGGTCGTAGAAGGACTGGCTGTCGCCGCTTTCCATGTTTGCCCCCTCGGCCTCTTCTCCGTTTTCCGACGACTGGCGCAGGAGATAGTCCGGAATGTCGTCCTCCGAGGAATAGTCCTGGCGGACATCATATTCGGAGTGTGCCTCTTCCTCTTGTGACGGGGCATATTCCTCGTTCTTCTCTTCGTGTCCGGCTTCCAGGTAAGGATTTTCCGCCAGTTCGTTGGCCACACGGTCGCGCAACCCTTCTATGGGCAGTTCGGTCAGTTTGGCGGCCAGCACCTGCATGGCCGACTGTAACTGTATCTGTTCCTGAGTCAGTTTCTGCTGTTGGACGAGCGAGAGCGGCATATTTTTTCTTACCTTATATATAACTATCTATATTATATAGCGTGCGACAAAACTTACGTCAGTTGTCATGTCCTACAAGTTTGTAGTCCAGCTGTTTGCGGTACAGATCGGCACGTGCCACCTGGACATCCACCTGGTCGCCAAGATTGTAGGAATTGTTTCTGCGTCGTCCGCGCAGGCAGAAGTTCTTCTCGTCGAACTCATAGTAGTCGTCGTCCAGATCGCGCAGCGGTACGAAGCCCTCGCATTTGTTTTCGTTGACCTCCACGTACAGGCCGAATTCCGTCACGCCGCTGATGGTGCCGCGGAAAGTCTCTCCCAGGTGTTCTTTCATGTATTCCACCTGTTTGTACTTTATGCTGGCACGTTCAGCCTGTGCTGCCGTCTGTTCGGCATCGGAGCATTGTTCGCACAGTTCCTCGTATTTGTCCGGATTTACGCTTCGGCCTCCCGCGGCATATCTTGTCAGCAGTCTGTGCACCAGCAGGTCGGGATAGCGACGTATGGGTGAGGTGAAGTGTGTGTAGTAAGGAAAAGCCAGTCCGTAGTGCCCTATGTTGTGGATGCTGTATTTGGCTTTCATCATGGTGCGCAGTGTCACCATCTCTATGACGTTCTGTTCTGCCTTGCCGTGTATGTCTGTCAGCAGTCTGTTCAGGTTTCGTGAGATTTCCCCCTTAGTGCCCTGTGTCTTCAGCCGGTATCCGAACTTGCCGACAAAGTCGCCCAGCTTCATCAGCTTGGTCGGGTCGGGGGTGTCGTGTATGCGGTATGGCAGCACTTTCGCTTTTTGGTTCTTAGGCACTTTGCCTATGCTCTCGGCCACGGTGCGGTTGGCCAGGAGCATGAATTCCTCAACAAGTTTGTTGGCATCTTTGGCCACCTTGAAGTACACTCCGGTGGGTTTCCCCTTGTCGTCTATATTGAATCGCACCTCACAGCGGTCGAAGTCCACAGCTCCGCTCTGGAACCGTCGCCGGCGCAGTTCCTTGGCCATGCGGTTGAGCACGAGCAGCAACCGGCGTTCTTCCGTTCCGGGGTCGAAGGTTGTCGTGGGAACGTAATCCTCGATGGGTACGAGAACATCGCCGGGGGCACCGTAGTCCTGTTCGCTTGCCTCGTGCTCTTCCTCCAGGATGCTCTGCACCTGTCCGTAGCTGAAGCGTCTGTTGCTTCGTGTCACCGTGTGCTTTATGTCCCAACTTTTCACTTCCGCCTTATCGTTCATACTGAAGATGACGCTGAAGGTCAGTTTGTCCTCATCGGGTCTCAGCGAACATAGCCTGTTGCACAGACGTTCCGGAAGCATGGGTATGGTGCGATCCACCAGGTAGACGCTGGTGCCGCGCTTGCGTGCCTCCTTGTCTATGGCCGAACCCTCCGTCACGTAGTAGCTGACATCGGCTATGTGTACGCCGACTTCGTAGATGGTCTTGCTGCTGTCCTCACTCTCCTTGACGGCGCGTATGCTGATGGCATCGTCAAAATCCTTTGCGTCGTGCGGGTCTATGGTGAAGGTCAGCACGTCGCGCATGTCCAGACGCCGTTCTATTTCATTTTGCGGAATATCGTCGGGTATGCGGTCGGCTATGGCTTCAACATTTCCGGGATAGGTGTAGGGCAACCCGTATTCGGCCAGTATTGCGTGCATCTCCGCATTGTTCTCTCCTGTCCTTCCCAGTATGTCCGTCACGCGGCCTATCGGGTTGTTCGCCCCTTCAGGCCATTCCACTACCTGCACTACGGCCTTGTCGCCGTTTCTTCCGTTCTTCAGAAGATTACGCGGAATGAAGATGTCATTGGCCAGTGTGCGGTCTTCTGTGAGCAGGTAGGCATAGTCCTTGCTTACTTTCAGCGTCCCGACGAACTGTTTTTCGGAGCGTTGCAGTATCTCTATCACCTGTGCCTCCCGGACGTGGTTGCGCCTGCGTGCCAGCATGGACGCCCTTACTTTGTCTCCGTCCATGGCGTGCATAGAGTTTCGTTCTGCCACCAAGATAGGTTCGCCGCCGCTGTCGGGAGTGAATGTGTTCTTGCCGTTGGACTTGCGGTGGAAGACTCCCTCCATCACCTGCGATGCCGCATTCAGCGTGTAGCAGTATCTGGCCGTCTCTTTTATGTAGTCGTCCAGCATCAGGTCTTCGAGACAATCCACGCACAGCATCTTCAGCGGATGAGTGGTCAGTTTCAGTTCACGGAACAGACGTTTCAGGTCGAATGTCTCTCCTGCGTGTCGCTGGAACAACTCTATCAGGGAGAGCATGAGATCCCTTTTTCTCAAGTACTTGCCACTGCTGCGATTCTTTCCCATGGTGATGTGTTTTTGCGCCGTTCTGACACGGCTGTTTGTTAATGCAAATATACGCTTTTTTTCTGTCATTCCGTTTATCCTCATTTATTTTCCTTATCTTTGCCGGCAAATACAAGGAAAGGAAATGAAAAAAGTTTTGGTGACCGGTGCCAGTGGCTTTATTGGCAGTTTTATCGTAAGTGAGGGGTTGGAACGGGGCTACGACGTGTGGGCCGGGGTCAGGGAAACCAGTTCCAGGGCTTACCTTACTGATTCGCGCATAAATTTTGCCCAGCTCAGTCTTAACAACAAGCAGAAACTGGTGGACCAGCTTTACTCTTTCAAGAGCATGATGGGCGGTTGCGGATGGGACTATGTCGTGCATGCTGCCGGAGCCACCAAATGTCGCGACATGGAGGAGTTCTACCGCACCAACACGCACGGTACTGCCAATCTCGTGGAGGCATTGCAGGAGACCGGCATGGTGCCTGAGTGTTTCGTGTTCATCAGTTCGCTCAGCGTGTACGGTGCCATCCGCGAAAAACAGGTCAGAGCCGTTCCGCGAGGCTATGCCAGAGGAGCCTGTATCTCTGAGGATGAATCGGTGTATGACCCCATAATGCTGACCGATGACCCGGCACCCAACACCGCATACGGCATGAGCAAGCTAAGTGCCGAATATTATCTGGAGAAGCAGGATCCCGATGACTTCCCTTATGTCATTTTGCGTCCCACCGGTGTGTATGGGCCAAGGGAAAAGGATTATTTCGTTATGGCCAAAAGCATAGCCGGACATACGGATTTCGCTGTAGGCTTCCGTCCCCAGGAACTGACGTTCGTATATGTCGATGATGTGGTGCAAGCTGTGTACAAGTCCATGACCTCTGCGGCTGCCTGCGGCAACTGCTATTTTCTCAGCGATGGCCGGATATACAATTCGCGTCGTTTCTCCGATCTCATACGCCAGGAACTCGGCAACCCGTGGCTGCTGCGTCTGAGGATTCCCAAGTGGGTGCTGAGAGTCATCTGCAAGATAGGCGGAAAGATAGGACGCATGACCGGCAGGCTCATAGTGCTGAACGATGATAAGTACAACATCCTTGCGCAGCGCAACTGGCGTTGCGATATAGAACCTGCACGTCAGGATTTCGACTATGCCCCGGAATGGCCTTTGGAACGTGGTGTCAAAGCCGCCATGGACTGGTACAAGCGCGAAGGCTGGCTGTAGGGCGTCTGCTGTTTTTGTCTTGATTACCAATGCTTTGTCTGTACTTTAGCGATGTTGCGCCAGTATCGTCACGGCGATGCTCCAGACCTCCCGATAAGAGGACTGGAGCGGCATCATGATGGCTGAAGTTCATTGACGCTACGGTATCATGCCATCATTATGGAAGTTCCGCCATGGGAAGACGTAAATAGATGCAATATGGAGATGCAATATCGGTGGCAATGCAAAAAGGAAAGGCATTGTGTCAGTATTATGCAGAATATTTGTTATCTTTGCGTCTCACTGAATGGTGTTAAAGATAAGATATGACACAGATAATATCCATCCTGGAGTCTTTTGACAGGATTACCTTGGAAGAGATGGAAGCTGTTAAGTTGATGAACAGGACAGATACTAAATACGTGTGTCCTGTGTCCAAACTTCTTGAACTTCTTGCGTTGGCAAAAGACGAGTACAGGGTTCAGGCTATCTCGGAGAGAGTGCTGATGCCATATTATACACGTTATTATGACACGCCTGATTTTGAGATGTACCGCAACCATCTTCACGGCAAGGCTGTCCGTCAGAAAGTCCGTCTCAGGCGTTATGTAAATTCCGGACAGGAATTTCTGGAGATAAAGCAGAAGAACAACAAGGGGCGGACAAGCAAGAAGCGTATCAGTGCAGATTGTCTGTCGGAGGAAGACCGCAACGGGTTCCTGATGAGGGTGGCAGGCTATGACAGTGCGATGCTGATGCCTCAAATAGAGAATAACTTCACTCGTCTTACCCTCGTGAACAAAAGGCTGACCGAGCGTGTCACTGTTGATTTCGGGCTGAATTTTCATAACCTTTTGTCCGATGGATGCCAATTTCTGGACGGAGCGGCAATAATAGAACTTAAACGTGACAGCAGAGCGGAGTCCGACCTTCACCCCATGTTGAGGGATTTGCGTATAAAACCCTCGGGCTTCAGCAAATACTGTATCGGCATGGCCATGACAAATCCGAAATTGCCGTCGAACAGGTTCAAGGAACGTATAAGAATGATAAATAAATTAACAGGTTAATAAATATGGAAGAATTTGAATTACTTGAATCACCATTGATTCACGCCGCCGACATGACGGCTATGTTACTGCGTTTCCTGTTCAATGCAGTCTTCGTGACGGCAATCATCGGAGGGCTGTACTACCCCAAAAGCCGCCGCCGCGAATATGTATTTACATTTGCTCTTATCTCGGTGAGCATCTTCTTCTTGATATTCCTGCTTGGCAGCGTGAAAATCAAGATAGGTTTCGCTCTCGGACTTTTCGCCGTCTTCGGCATCATACGCTACCGCACGGAGTCTATGTCGGTAAGGGAAATGACCTACCTTTTTGTCATCATCGCCATATCCGTGCTGAATGCTCTGGCCGTTACGCTGAGCTATGCGGAACTTGTGCTTACCAATGTAATATTTATCGGTGTGATATTCTTCTGCGAGAAGTTGCCTTTCACCAATTCCTACGAAGAGAAACTTGTGGTGTATGACCGCGTGGATCTGATACAGCCGGAAAAAATAGAGGAGCTGAAGGCGGATCTGAGCAAGAGATTAGGTCTTGAAATTGTAAATGTCCAGGTAGGTGCCGTAGATTTCCTTCGTGATACAGCCATGCTCAAGGTGTATTACCATGACCATGACAGGCATGGAGACAACACCGTGAACAGAATGCTAAAACTCCCTAAAGAGAACAGTTGATGAGGACAAAGTATATATTTCCGGTTCTGTTTGCCGTCGTCTGCCTGTCGGTACAGACAAGTCATGCACAGGAGCTGTGGACTTCTGCCGGTATAAAGAAAACGTTCGGCAAACACTGGGGCGTAGATTCCGATGTTGAATACCGTACACACGACGGTCTCTCAAGCACAGAGCGATGGACCTTCGGTGTAAGTGGCGAATATAAGCATACCTATTTCAAAGTCGATGCCGGATACAAATACATCCATGGTCATACGTTGAAAAAGACTACTCAAAAAGGCAACATAATCCCACCTTACTGGATAGGCCGGCATAGGGCTTTTGTCTCCTTGGCCGGAAAGCTTAAGGTCGGGAACTTCGGGTTGTCATTGCGCGAACGTTACCAGTTCTCGCACCGTGATGGCAAGTCTGTACCCAAACTCAACGCCGCCGGCACCAAGCCTAAGCCCGACGAATGGATAGAAACCAAGAACGAGCACATGCTCCGTTCCCGTCTGGCTTGCGAGTACAATATCCGCAAGAGTCGTTTCACCCCATTTGCCACTGTGGAACTGTATGATAATCTCGGTGAAGGTTTTGCCGTGGAGAAACTGCGTTACACCCTTGGCACGGAGTGCAAAATCACCAGGCACAACCGTGCAGAACTCTTCTACCGTTATATACAAGGTGTGGAAAACCGTGCAGACAATGCCCATGTTATCGGTGTCTGCTACCTGTTCAAACTGTAACATGCGGGTAGCAGGCAAGGTTTGTCATCTGTCCGCATGGTCAGAATGAGGCGGTAACCTCAAGATAGTGCAGTTTGTTTATCCATGTTAATTATAAGGAAGTTGTGAGAAGGAGTGTGAGAAAGAGAAGGGCTTTATCCTCATGGATGCTTCTACTTGTCTCTGTTATTGCCTTGCAGGCGCAGGACAAGATGGATGGCATGGTGAACAGGCTGCGTGCCTTTGGCGCGAAACTGCCGCAGGAGCAGGTATTCCTGCACATGGACAACAGCAACTACTTCCTGGGCGATACTATATATTATAAGGTGTATGTGCGGCGTGGTGACAACGGACGGCCTACCAATATCAGTGGGATACTGTATTGCGAGTTGCTGAACAATGACGGTTATCTGGTGGAGAGACAGATGGTATCGCTTGAAAACGGCGAAGGACATGGCAATTTCGCCCTGACGGATACACTGATGTATGCCGGATACTATGAATTGCGGGCTTACACGCGCTGGCAACTCAACTGGGGTGTCACGGAACATCCTCATGGCCGCTGGTCTAAGGATTATTTCTTCTCCAAAGACATGGCGCGCGACTACTACCGCGACTATGAGAAACTCTATTCGCGTGTTTTCCCTGTCTATGACAGGCCGCAGGCACCCGGCGAATACTTCCCCGACATGACCTTGCGCCCGCTGGCCGAGAACCGCAAGGCTTCCGAGGGTGGACAGCATACTGTCATACAGTTCTTTCCCGAGGGCGGAAGCCTTACCGCAGGTCTTGCACAGCACGTGGCATGGGAGGCACGCAACGGGCTGGGGCAGGCTCTGGAGGGTACGCTGAGTGTGGCCATGCCTGACGGTACATCCGTGGTGTCGGAAACACAGAACCGAGGCCGCGGCGTCTTTGAGATTGCCGCTCCGGAGGGATGCGAGCTTGTTGCCGTGTTCCGCCCGAAAAACGTTGGCGGGACAGCGGGTCCGCAAGGTGCGGAGACGGTCGAAGCACGTCTTCCTAAAGCTGTTGCCAACGGTGTCTCTCTACACGTAGACACCGATACTGCCGGCATACATATCATCTGCCATGCTGTGGACAGTGCGGCACAGGAACCTTTGGGGCTGACGATAATGCACAACGGCGTGGTGGCGCACTTCTGCCATCTTATGTCAGACGGACAGACGCTTGATTTCCGCCCTGCGGAGGCTGGCGTGTACCAGACAACGGTATTCAATGCTGACGGACGTGTATATGCCGACAGGCTCTCTTTTTTCCTTCCTTCCGGGTTCAGCACGGATAACGTGGAACTGTCGGGCGTGGGAAACGGAATGTGCAATGCCTTTGCTCCGGTCAGTCTGGAACTGCATGGCTCACCCGGGGCGAGCCTGTCATTGTCGGTGCGCGATGCAGCTCTAAGCGAGTACACCTATGATACAGGCACCATGTTTACCGAGACACTGCTGGCAAGCCAGATACGTGGTTTCGTCCCTGATCCGAAGTGGTTTTTCCTCAAGGACGAGCCACAGAGAAGGGTGGGACTTGATCTTCTTCTCATGGTTCAGGGGTGGCGCAGGTATTCGTGGCGCGAAATGGCTCTGCCTGGCAACTTCGAACTGAAGCACATGCCCGAAAGCCGTTACCCGCATTGGACAGGACAGGTGCACAACTATTCCGCCGAGCAGGTGCTGAGCGTGACGGAACAGAAGCAGCGTGACTTTGCCGAGGGTTTCGACAGTAGTGATGACGAAAAGGACGGGGCGCGAGACGATGCCAGTACCGATAAGGACAAGAGGGACAGGGAAGACGGTGTTGACGATGCGCGCGACCGCTTCAATAAGAAAGAGAACAGGCTGAAACATCCTGTGGCAGTACATGCCGAGTTTTCCCAGCCCGGCAGCGAGGGCGTGTCGGGAGATATG
>CAMWRK010000004.1 GCA_947176655.1 uncultured Prevotellaceae bacterium
AAACAACTGTATTACATTAACTTATCGGACAGAGATGATTACGCCTATTCGAACATGAGACGGCTTGGCAGCATTAATAAAATATATTAACAGCAATACAAAAATAATGGAAGAAAACAAGTATGAAGCGATGTTGAGCCAATACGACACCGACATCAATGACGAGGAAATGGCACGAATTGCGACACGAATCATCGAAGACAAAGTGCCAGAAAACAACACCGTAGAAGTCAAGAAGTTCCTCATGGGTAGCGTGGAACTTACCTCTCTGAAGACAACAGACAGCGATGAAAGCGTGCTGAAATTCACAGAACGGGTCAACCAGTTCGAAGATGCCTACCCCACCCTCCCGCACGTGGCAACGATATGCGTCTATCCGTGCTTTGCCGGGATTGTCAGTCAGAGCCTGGAAATAGAGGGTGTGGAAGTGGCCTGCGTCAGCGGATCATTTCCAAGTTCACAGGCATTGATCGAGGTGAAGGTTGCCGAGACTGCACTCGCCCTCAAAGACGGTGCCACGGAAATAGATATGGTCATGAGCGTAGGCAAATTCCTAAGCGGCGACTATGAAACAGTGTGTGACGAAATCAGTGAGCTGAAAGCCGTGTGCGGAGAGCACAAACTGAAAGTGATATTGGAGACAGGACTCCTGCCCGATGCTTCTGCCATAAAAAAGGCAAGCCTTCTGGCCATGTATGCCGGAGCTGACTATATCAAGACCAGCACCGGCAAAGAGAAGCCCGCGGCTACACCGGAGGCGGCCTACGTCATGTGCTGCGCCATAAAGGAATATTACGAGAAGACAGGCATACGAATAGGCTTCAAACCCGCTGGCGGCCTGAACTCCGTACACGATGCTCTGGTGTACTACACCATAGTCAAGGAGGTTCTCGGCGAGGAGTGGCTGACCAACCAGTACCTGCGCCTCGGCACCAGCCGTCTGGCCAACCTGCTGCTCAGCGAAGTGACCGGCGAGGAGGTCCGGTTCTTCTGACGGTCCCCCCACCCTACACCTCCAGTTTTCCCCTCTGAGAATCACAAAAACACGGGCATTTGTACACGAATCGGATTCCACGCGATTCTCACGGGGCAACATTCCGCCCCTAACAGGTGATGCTCAACTTGTTAGGGGCGATTTTTTTGTCCTTCGCAATTCGCGAAATAGAGAAAACTGACGGCATAATGCCTATACAGTCAACATTTGGGAATAAAATACGTACAGACGGAAAAACGTCAGCACGTGGACACGCCCCCGTCCTCACGAGGAAAAGATTTTGTCACTGCTAAAATGTCAGGAGGCTTGACAAAGCATTGACAGACATCAGTCATTACTATTGGCAGAGCATGAAGAATACTATGGACAGAAAGGCCTCCTTGCCAAAGGTAATACTTCGTCGTCATGTGGATAGATTCCGACCCAGTGGCAAAGTGGCGGAGATGGCACACTCATGTCCTGTTGACAAGATACCTCTATTGAAAAATTATTACACGTCAGCATTGTGACAGGCTGGATTTGGCCGACATCATCGGTAGAAAAGTCCAAGTGTGTGGGTGGAACAGAAAGAGGTATGTCGGAGCATGCAGGATTTAAACACGGAAGCTGACTCTATCTACCTGTATTATTCACACTTATCTCGCTGTATTGCAAAGCGTTACCACAGCACACAGGCATACTGTGCGGACACATAAATGCACCTCATGCCATCCTGTATTTGGCATTTTACATACCCCCGCCAGAGACACCACGGTCTTCAGGTCGAAAGACCGTGGTCTTAACGCTTAAGCTCGGTGGTCTTAAGCGTTAAGACCACGATGTCTGAACCGGGACATCACGAAAACACGCTCCGGACACCATGACGAGGCATGGAAGAGCCCGGTTCACCCCCTTGTGGATGACCTATTACATATAGGAAATATCCTGACGAAAATATCGGTCTGACGAGACACACCAAGAACAAGAGTCTCAGTTCTCACGCTTGGAAACAAAATCAAGATACTGCTGCATGGTACGGGCGACAGAGGCATCCTCTACCTCATCAAGCAGACCTGCCGCCATCTGGGACATGTCGGACATGGCCGCTTCGGCATACACTACCCCACCCTCCTGACGGGTCAACTCTACCAGACGCATTATCTCCTCCGCCTTAGCCTCGCCTCTGCGCACCTTCATGGCCAGAGAAGCCGCCTCTTCGTTTCTGCGGGACGCGAATATCACAGGCAGGGTGAGCTTGCCCTCCTTCATGTCGTTGCCTACGGGCTTGCCCACGTCATGTGTATCGTCATAATCAAAGATGTCGTCCCTGAGTTGGAAACAAATACCAAGCAACATGCCGAAACGCTTCATAGTGTAGATGTAACCCTCGTTGTCACTCGCAAGCAAGGCACCGGCCTCGGCACATGCAGAAAAAAGCGAACCAGTTTTTTTGCGGACAATATCGTAGTATATACTCTCCTCTATCTCCTGACTGTCAACACTGGCAAGTTGTAGCAACTCTCCGTCGGCCAACATGTTACCAACACCTGAAATCAGTGACAGTACGCGCATGTCGCCGCTTGCCACGGCATGTTCTATGGCTTTTCCCAGAAAAAAATCGCCCACCAGAACGGCGGCCTTATTGCTAAGCAGACTATTTATGCTTTTTTGTCCGCGGCGACGATCACTCTCGTCCACAACATCGTCGTGTACCAGCGAGGCCGTATGCAGCAGTTCCATGGCTATGGCAGCATGTATGACCCTGTCATCAGCCGCAGATGCCGCAGCGTTGCCTGCACCTTTGGCGGCAAGGATGACCAAAAGAGGGCGCATACGCTTGCCTGTACGCTTGGCCAGATGTTCCAAAGCAATGTCAAGAACAGGATTGTCGGACTTGAGTGTTTCACGGAACAATTCGTCGAAACGCTCCATGTCCGCCTCCACCGTTTGCCATATCTCTTTCAGTAAATCCACCTTATTTTTGTCAGACGTTTGATATGCAAATTTACATAAAAAGGCCGAATAATATCACTAATTTTCATTATTTTTGTATTCAAATACCGCAATAAAATATGAAACTATTTCTGCTGGATGCCTATGCCCTGATATACCGGGCATATTATGCTTTCATCAAAAATCCGCGCTACAACTCCAAGGGTGAGAACACCAGTGCCATACTGGGATTCGTGAATACGCTGGAGGAGGTCATGCGAAACATGCAGCCCACACACATAGGCGTAGCCTTCGACCCCAAGGGCGGAACCTTCCGGCACGAGGCCTACCCAGAGTACAAAGCACAGCGCGAGGAGACACCTGAGGCCATACGTTTTGCCGTGCCGGTGATAAAGGAGATACTGGAGGCTTACCGCATTCCCGTGCTGGAAGTTGCCGGATATGAGGCCGATGATGTCATCGGCACACTGGCACACCAGGCCGACGCCATGGGAATAGAGACCTATATGATGACACCCGACAAGGACTACGGACAATTAGTGACACCCAACGTCAGCATATACCGCCCGCCTGTAGGCAAAAGCGAGGTTCTGATAATGGGACCGAAGGAGATATGCGCCAAATGGGGCATAGAATCACCACGGCAGGTGATAGACATTCTCGGCCTGATGGGCGACGCAAGTGACAATATTCCCGGATGTCCGGGAGTGGGTGAGAAGACGGCCTGCACTCTGATACAGCAATGGGGAAGCATAGAGAATCTGTTGAAAAATACCGACAAGCTCAAAGGTGCCATACAGAAAAAAGTGACGGACAACGCCGAACAGATAAGGCAAAGCCATTGGCTGGCTACCATAGTGACAGATGCGCCCGTAACACTGGACATCAAATCTCTGGAAATAAGCCAGCCGGACACCGACAGCCTGCAAAGGATATACGAACGTCTGGAGTTCCGCCAGCTACTAAAAAAGCGGCATGAAGGAGCGACGGAAAATGCAGCTGCCAGTGCCGTAAGCACGACAAAAAAAACACGACAGCCGACAAAGAACAACGACGGCAGCATACAGGGCGACCTCTTCGCTCAGGCAGGATTTACCTCAGAAAAAGCCCAGGACAACAGTGTACCAGAGACCGGGCTATTCGGCTTCGTACAAGCCCCCTGCGTCGACGAGGAACCACCCTTTGTGACGGACGGCGATACCGTAGTGGGACACAATCTGAAGGCACACTGGAAAGAACTTACACTACAGTACCCGGAACTGACCTACGACACAGGAGGAGAGAAGAGTGGCAGAAAACTGTTCGACACCGAGATTGCCCATTACCTGCTGCATCCGGAAATGCGTCACGGACTGGACTACCTGAAAGAGGCATACGGGTGCACCACGCTACTGGAACTGAGGCAACTGTTTGAGAAAGAACTGCACGAGACGGGACTGTGGAACATATTCCGCGACATAGAGATGCCGTTGCTGTCCGTCCTGGCCAGAATGGAGAAGAACGGCGTGCGCATAGACGAACAGGGACTTGCCGAGACAAGCCGGCAATACACTATGGAGATGCAGCGCCTGGAGGAGGAAATATACGGACTGGCAGGGCAGCGGTTCAACATAGCCTCGCCGCGCCAGGTAGGAGAGATTCTCTTCGACGTGCTGCACCTCGACGCCAAGGCCAAGAAAACCAAGACAGGCCAGTACGTTACCGGTGAGGAAGTGCTGGAGGGACTGCGCGGCAGACACGAGATAGTGGGCAAGATACTGGAGCACCGCGGACTGAAAAAACTCCTCGGCACATATATCGACGCCCTGCCACGGCTGGTGAACCCCTCCACCGGACACATACATACAACATTCAACCAGACTGTCACCACCACAGGACGTCTGTCCTCCTCAAATCCCAACCTGCAGAACATCCCCGTACGCGACACCATGGGCAAGGACGTGCGCAGGGCGTTCATCCCCGACGAGGGGCAGCTCTTCTTCTCAGCCGACTACAGCCAGATAGAACTGCGCATCATGGCACACCTCAGCGGCGACGAGAATCTTGTTCATGCCTTCATCTGCGGAGAAGATATCCACGCCGCCACGGCAGCCAAAATATTCCATAAGGACATAAGCGAAGTGACTGCCGATGAACGACGCAAGGCCAAGACGGCCAACTTCGGTATAATATACGGCATCAGCGCCTTCGGACTGGCCGAACGTCTCGGGTGTTCCAGAAGCGAGGCCAAAGAGCTGATAGAAGGCTATTTCCAGACCTATCCGGGAGTGAAACAGTACATGGAACAGAGCATATTCAAGGCACGCGGACAGGGCTTCACGGAGACCATCTTCCACCGCCGCTGTCCCCTGCCCGACATAAACAGCCACAATGCCGTAGTGCGCGGATATGCGGAGCGCAACGCCATAAACTCGCCCATACAGGGCAGTGCAGCCGACATCATGAAAATAGCCATGATACGCGTCGATGCCCGCATGCGGCGCGAGGGAATGCGCAGCCGCATGATATTGCAGGTGCATGACGAACTGAACTTCAGCGTGCTGCCTGAGGAGCGCGAGCAGATGCAACGGCTGGTCATCGAGGAGATGCAGAACGCCGTCAGCCTTACCGTCCCCCTGACAGCCGATGCAGGGTGGGGGAGCAACTGGCTGGAAGCGCACTGATACGGCTGAAACGCAACGTAAAGACACACAGCAATGCATTAAATAATGTGAATCCCTTGTTCCTTCGGCCTCTAATTCGTACCTTTGACGGCGATATACGGCTTACACAATGAGGAAATTACCTTTCATCGCCATATTGACACTGCTCCTGCAGGCACCGGTTCCGCAATCCGCAGCTGGGACAACCTTTCATGCCGTACTACAGGAAGACAGAAAGGACAGCACACGTACTGCGCTTGACACAGCCGTGGTCGTCAACGACACATTGCAGGAAATCACGGTGAAAGCAAAAAAGGAACTGCCCGTAGCCGATGCCATAGGCAAATCCTTGGGCAACGCCCCAAAACAGCCTCGCTCAAAGGGCATCTCGGATATTATCGGAGCCAAAGCAAATGACTACATAATGCACCCGTTCGCATGGAAGGAGAGGCGCAAGGAGAAAAACAAGAAACGAACGCAGCAGGCCATAAAGAAACTGGAGGCCGTCAAATCATACGAAGACGAACTGACGGATGCCATCAACCGCCAGCTGCGTGAAGACTCCATTGCCGCAGCACAGAAGAAAAAGGCTCAGTAGCAACTAAATACTTATACGCTGACATAGTTGTATTGCCTTTGATTTAGTTTCATAACTAATTTTTCAAACATCCAATAGGCACGACATAGACTCCATCTGTTCGTTTGTAGGCCAAATCGCCAACGCCTGTCAGCACCATACAAAAAGCTGGGGCTTTCATTCGGGACGTATCTATGATAGAAGAAAGTGCAATTAATGTTTTTGCACCTTCTTCTATCAACTTTTCTCCTCCCAATTTTATTTCAATAAGGCCATACGAACCATTGCGCAAATGTACTACCGCATCGCATTCCAAACCGTTCTTGTCTCTATAATGATAAACAGAACCATCTAAGGCATCAGCATAGACCCTAAGATCTCGAATACACATTGTTTCAAAGAATAGCCCAAATGTATTCAAATCGTTAACCAAATCATTAGGACCTATACCAAGGGCAGCCACACCAACTGAAGGGTCAACATAGTATCTTGTATCCGATGTACGGACAGCGGTTTTGCTCCTCAGGTTGGGATTCCATGCCGGCATGTCCTCTATAACAAATATTTTCCGCAAAGCAGTAAGGTATGAATCTATCGTTTCATCACTTACATCTTCTGGCTCATTTGTTGATATGTCAGCAAGGATTGTCGCGATACTTGCCTGAGAGCCTTGATGTCTGGCATAAGAACGCATAATCCTCTTTGCTCGTTCTGCATCACGTCTTATATTATCAACTCGTGATATGTCGCTATTCGTAATAGCCTTATAATATTCTATTGCTTGCAGCAGTGCAGCCTTTTCTGTTTTCTTTTGTAAAGCCCTTGGCCATCCTCCACGACAAACAATAAATGCCAGCATCGGTAATGTAAGTTTATTCAAGGCCCCTATTTTATCCGGCATGAGAAATAAATCCGATAGACTTATCTCACCAGTAGAGTCTCCGGATTCCCATAAACTCATAGGGCGCATAGTAAGCCATCCATATCTTCCAGTACCTGTATGATGAATATCTTTGGCATCAGCAGGCACAGCAGAACCCGTAAGCATAAATTGTCCATCCTCGTCTCTATGGTCTACCTCAAATCGGATGGCATCCCAAAATTGAGGAACTTCCTGCCATTCATCAATCAAACGAGGCGTTTCCCCCTCAAGCAAAAAGCTGATATTTGTCTGCGCCATCTGTTTGTATTGCTGCTGCTTGGTCGGGTCATCAATATAAATAACGCTTTTAGCCTGATGCTCTGCTGTAGTTGTTTTGCCACAAGCCTTGGGACCTTCTATCAGGACAGCACCCATTGCCTCCAATTTGTCACGTAGCAGTTGATCCGCTATTCGAACTTTATATTCCATAGAATTATATTTTGACACAAAAGTAATACATTTCCCTGTAATTCAAGCTATTTCCGAAGAGTATTTGGAAATTTGGCGGAATTACGTTTGGAAATTTGGCGCATATTCATTTGGAAATTTGGCAGAATGCTTTTATAATAGCGTGAGATACTATGTTAAAATAGATATCCGATATTACGCTACTGAAACAGTGCCGTGCTGAGGTAGCGTTCTCCCGTATCGGGCAGTACTACTACAATGTTTTTACCTGCGGCCTCTGGGGTGCGAGCCAGTTCCGTAGCGGCATACGCAGCCGCTCCGGAAGATATGCCAACAATGAGACCTTCGTGGCGGGAGAGGTCACGCCCCATCTGCATGGCATCGGCTGTGCGTACCTGTACGACGCGATCCACTACTGACGGATCATAGTTCCCGGGTACGAAATTGGCTCCTATACCCTGTATGCCGTGAGGACCGGGCTTGCCGCCGCTCAAAATAGGTGACTCCAATGGTTCAACGGCTATGGCGCACAAGGACGGGTTCTTCTCCTTAAGCCAACGTGCAATACCACACAGTGTACCTCCCGTGCCTATGCCGGCCACCAGGAAGTCGACATGTCCGTCTGTATCTGCCCATATCTCTGGTGCAGTAGTATTGGTATGAGCCGCTGGGTTTGCCGGATTGGAGAACTGCCCAAGAATCACAGCTCCGGGAATGCTTTCCTTCAAACGTTCAGCCTCGGCAATGGCACCCGTCATGCCCTGCGCACCGGGAGTGAGCACCAGTCTCGCACCTGCGGCACGAAGCAGTTGCTGACGCTCCTTGCTCATGGTATCGGGCATCACTATCACAGCCTCGTAACCCTTGACACGGCTTATCCACGCCAGCCCCACACCAGTGTTGCCACTGGTAGGCTCTATGATGGTGCCGCCCTCCTTTAGCAGTCCTTTGCGCTCGGCATCCGTTATCATGCTCAGTGCCACACGATCCTTCACACTCCCACCGGGATTGAAGTATTCCAGCTTGGCCAATATTTGTGTGCCCTCGTCTATGCCTATGGCACCGGACAGACGAGCAAGGTGGAGCAGGGGAGTGCCACCTACCAGTTCGGTCAAGTCGTTGTAGATTCTTTTCATAACAAGTGTAATTGGTTTTACACACAAAGGTACGAAAAAATGCTAATAAACATACATTGTAGCAAACAAATGTCATGCTAAATTAAATAATGTGAATGCACGGGACACGTTGCAACTGTTATCCGGAAAATCACGTACATTTGCATTGGAATCATCAGAGAAGATTCCATACAGACAAACAAATTAAAAACAGCACAAAACTATGGCAGTTAAGTTCTACAAGTGTGCCCATTGCGGCAACGTCATCATCAAAGTTGTTGACTCCGGTGTTAAGGTTGTATGCTGCGGACAACAGATGGATGAATTGGTGGCCAATACTGTTGATGCCGCCACAGAGAAACATATTCCGGTGGTAACGTCCACGGAAAACGGTTGTCTGCATATTGAGGTTGGAAGCGTGCTCCATCCTATGTTGCCGGAACATCATATAGCCTTTGTGTACGTGGAAACAGACAACGGAGGCATACGTGTCGACCTGACGGACAAGCCAGCGGCAGACGTTTGTGTCGGAAATGCAAAACCCTTGGCCGTGTACGAGTACTGCAACCTCCACGGACTATGGAAAACAGACCTGTAAAAAGATATTGACTACCCACAGGCGGTGACACGGTATATGCTTGTCACCGCTTTTTTCATTCATAACACGCGACAAAGCCACACAAGGATGCTCGCAAATGCGAAAGTTTGTTAAATCTTTTGCTGTTATTAAATATTAATATAGTGCACGCGCGATATTACGAATTATTTGTCATATCTTTGCAGGCAGAACAGCACGAGAGAGTGAGGGGCCACGAGGTTCCTCACTTTTCGTTAAAAGAGCATAAACAATATCTGCAATTAAGCCAATCTAAAGATGATCAGCAAGAGTGCCGTAGAACAAGCCGTGAACGAATGGCTGGAGGGGAAAGAGTACTTTCTGGTAGAAGTGAACATCGTTGCGGGTGACAGAATCGAGGTTCTCATAGACCATGCCGAAGGTGTGTGGATTGAGGACTGCGCCGACCTGAGCCGCTACCTTGAATCAAAACTCAACCGCGAAGAAGACGATTACGAACTCGAGGTTGGAAGTGCTGGGCTGGGATACCCGTTCAAGGTGCGCCGCCAATGGGAGAACCATCTGGAGAAGCCAGTGGAGACACTACTGAAAAACGGACAAAAGTACCGCGGCATACTCACCGCCGCAGACGAAGACACATTCACCGTCACCTGTGAGGAAAAGGTCAGACACGAAGGAGCCAAACGTCCCAAACAGGAACAGGTGGCACATACTTTTGCCTATGACGAGGCAGAATATACCAAATACTGGATCAAGTAGCTGTAAAATAAAAACTACATACATGGCAACAACAAAAAACACACTCAATTCCATGGATCTCATCGCGTCATTCGCGGATTTCAAGGAAACAAAGAACATTGACCGCGCCACTCTCGTAGGCGTGCTGGAGGAGTGCTTCCGCAGCGTAATAGCCAAGATACACGGCACGGACGAAAACTACGACGTGATAGTGAACCCCGACAAGGGAGACCTGGAAATATACCACAACCGCGTTGTGGTGGCCGATGATGCCGTCAGCAATCCAAACATGGAAATAGCCCTGAGCGAGGCACGCAAGATAGACGAAGACTATGAGGAAGGCGAGGAGGTGAGCCAGAGAGTGGAGTTCCAGGACTTCGGACGCCGTGCCATACTGACTCTGCGCCAGACTCTGGCCAGCCGCATACTGGAACTTGAACACGACACCATATACAACCAGTTCAAGGATAGAGTGGGCGAGGTGGTACACGGCGAGGTATACCAGAGCTGGAAGCGCGAAACCCTTGTCACGGACGACAAGGACAACGAGATGATACTGCCCAAGACTGAGCAGGTGCCCGGCGATTTCTTCCGCAAGGGCGAGAACCTGCGTGCAGTGATAAGCCGGGTGGACAATGCCAACGGCAATCCAAAGATCATCATTTCGCGAACCGACCCCATGTTCCTGCAACGCCTTATGGAGGCCGAAGTGCCTGAGATACACGATGGTCTCATTGCCATACGCAAGGTTGCACGAATCCCGGGAGAGCGTGCCAAAGTGGCTGTGGAGAGTTTCGACGAGCGTATAGATCCGGTAGGAGCATGCGTTGGTGTCAAGGGCAACCGCGTGCATGGCATTGTCCGTGAGCTGCACGGTGAGAACATCGATGTCCTGCCATGGACTTCCAACGCACAACTGATGATAACACGCGCACTCAGCCCGGCAAAGGTGAACACCATCAACATGAACGAAGAAGAGAAACGGGCAGAGGTGCTTCTGGACAGTGACCAGATTTCGTTGGCAATCGGCAAGGGCGGTGCCAACATCAAACTGGCAAGCATGCTGACAGGATATACCATAGACGTATACCGCGAGATAGACGAGGAGATGGACGAGGACGACATTAGACTGGATCAGTTCAGCGATGACATAGAACAGTGGATCATCGACATCCTCAAGAAACAGGGCTACACCACAGCACACCAGGTGCTGAGCACCAATCGCGAGGAACTGGCACAGAAAACCGACCTAGAGGAGGAAACCATAGACGAGATAATCCGCATTCTGAGCACAGCATTCGAGAAATAACCAAAACACATAAACAGGATAATGCCCGGGGAGGGATACGATAATGAGTATAAGATTAAGCAAAGCTATAAAGGAATGTAACGTAGGACTGCAGACAGCTGTCGATTTCCTCAACTCCAAAGGAAACAGTGAAGTGGAGGCTAACCTCAACACCAAGATTTCCGATGAGCAGTACAACATGCTGTTGAAGGAGTTCAAACCTGACAGCGTACTTAAGGATGCCGCCAACCAGATGCTCCAACAGCAGAAAGAGGAAAAGGAACGCAAGGAAAAGGAGAAAGCCGAAGCCAGAGCTAAAGCCAAGGAAGAAGCCGAGGCCAAAGCAAAAGCCGAGGAAGAGGCTGCCGCCAAGAAACAGAAGTCGCTGAAAGTGGTAGGGCACATAGATCTCAATGCCCCGAAGAAAGCCGAAAAAACTGTTGCTGCCGAAAAACAACAGGAAAAGGACAGTACAGAAGCAAAGAGCGTACCGACCGATGACAACGCACCGCAGATCATTACAGACGGCAAAGTCACCGGAACTCTTGAAAACGGTGTCTTCCGCCTGAATGTCCCGCAACAGCCCAGCGGCGGTCTGAAAGTACAGGGACACATAGATCTGGACGCCCTGAACCAGAGCACACGTCCCAAGAAGAAGTCCAAGGACGAGCGTAAACGCGAAAGAGAGGAGAAACAGCAGCAGGCACAGGCCGAGCGCAAGAAGCAACGTGTACGTGGCGCAAAGGAGAAAGTGGATGTCAATGCCGTAGTCTCACAGCAGAAACAACAGGGCAACGGCAAGAACCAAAACGGTAAAAACGGCCAGGGCGGCAAGAACAACACCCAGTCACAGCAGAACGGACAAGGCAAAAAGGACAAGAAAAAGCAGAAAAACCAGCCTAAGCAGCAGCCAGTAGAGGTGAGCGAAGAGGAAGTAGCAAAACAGGTTCGCGAGACTCTGGCGCGCCTCACATCCAAGAACAAGGTGGGCAAGGGTGCCAAATACCGCCGCGAAAAGCGTGAAGCCTTCCGCGAACAGATGGAAGAGGAGATGATGAACGAAATGGCGGAGAACAAGGTTCTGAAACTTACCGAGTTCGTTACCGCCAACGAACTGGCTACAATGATGAACGTACCAGTCACCAGCATCATCAGCACATGCATGAGCATCGGCATCATGGTCAGCATCAACCAGCGCATGGATGCCGAGACCATAAACATCGTGGCCGAGGAATACGGATTCAAGACCGAATACGTCAGTGCCGAAGTAAGCGAAGCCGTTATTGAAGAAGAAGACGACGAGACGGAACTGACGCAGCGCGCACCTATAGTAACAGTCATGGGTCATGTCGACCATGGCAAGACCTCACTGCTGGACTATATCCGCCAGGCTAATGTAATAGCCGGCGAGGCGGGCGGCATAACGCAGCACATCGGCGCATACAACGTCACACTGAAAGACGGACGCCGCGTGACTTTCCTGGACACTCCCGGCCACGAGGCTTTCACCGCCATGCGTGCCCGCGGCGCACAGGTCACCGACATAGCTATCATCATCATTGCCGCTGACGACAATATCATGCCGCAGACCAAGGAGGCCATAGCGCATGCCACTGCAGCCAACGTGCCCATAGTATTTGCCATAAACAAGATAGACAAGCCAACGGCCAATCCAGACAAGATAAAGGAAGGGCTGGCAGCCATGAACTTCCTTGTGGAAGACTGGGGCGGCAAATACCAAAGCCAGGACATTAGCGCCAAGAGCGGTCTGGGTGTCGAGGAACTGCTTGAGAAAGTTCTCCTCGAGGCCGAGATGCTTGACCTCAAGGCAAATCCCAACCGCAAGGCTACCGGTTCCATAATAGAGTCCTCGCTGGACAAAGGACGCGGATATGTAGCCACCGTGCTGGTAAGCAACGGTACTCTGCGCGTAGGAGACGTCATGCTGGCCGGAACGAATCACGGACGCGTAAAGGCCATGTTCGACGAACGTGGACGCCGCGTAACGGAAATAGGTCCCTCGCAAGCTGCAACCATTCTGGGTCTCAACGGAGCACCTACCGCCGGCGACACATTCCACATCATGGAAAACGACCAGGAGGCGAGAGACATTGCCAACAAACGTGAGCAACTGGCACGCGAACAGGGTCTGCGCACCATGAAGCGTGTAGACCTGACCGAGATTGGACGCCGCATAGCATTGGGAGACTTCCAGGAACTGAACCTCCTGGTCAAGGGCGACGTGGACGGCTCTATCGAGGCTCTCAAGGACTCGTTCGAACGTCTGTCTACGGAGAAGATCAAGGTCAACGTCATATACAAGGCCGTTGGTCAGATAAGCGAAAGCGATGTTACACTGGCTGCCGCCTCGGACGCCATCATCATAGCCTTCCAGGTTCGCCCCAGCGCACAGGCACGCCGCCTTGCCGAACAGGAGGGAGTGGACATACGCCAGTACAGCGTCATATACGATGCCATAGAGGAGGTCAAGGATGCCATGGAGGGCATGCTCTCTCCGGAAATCAAGGAAGAGGTCACTGCTCAGGTGGAGGTTCGCCAGGTATATCACATATCCAAGGTCGGTACCGTTGCCGGTGCATACGTCATCGACGGCAAGGTGAGCCGTTCCAACAAGGCGCGTGTCATACGCGACGGCATTGTGATATTCACCGGAGAAATCAATGCCCTGAAGCGATTCAAGGACGATGTCAAAGAAGTTACCACTAACTTCGAATGCGGTATCTCGCTGGTCAACTACAACGATCTGCGCGAGGGCGATACGATAGAAACCTTCACCGAGATAGAGATAAAGGCCAAGCTGTAACAGAACATATACATGGACATCATTCAGGAATTCGGCAGGTACGTCGAACTGATTCCGCTGAATATTACAGAAATAATAATAGCAGCCATATTGCTCTATGGGGCAGTGATGGGGTTGAAGAACGGATTTTTGAAGGAGCTGGCCAGCATGACCGGCTTCTTCATAGGTCTGTTCCTCGCATGGAAATATTACGCCCGTGTCGACGGCAATATCATTACATTTCTGGCAATATGGATTGCCACCCCAATACTCCTCGGTGTTTTGGCTACAATGCTGACCAAACTGCTGGACTGGACGCTTGTGGGAGGAATGATGAACCGTCTGTTAGGATGTGTATTCGGCGTAACGAAATGGGCCGTACTGATAGTGTGCCTTATGATAATGACAGGCAGACTCGGGTATCTGGACAAATACATCGACCATAACTCCGTGCCTGGTGTCAACTATATGGAGAAGAAATGGAAGACGTTGCAAGAGAGTTTGTAAATAAAGATTACGAATATGGATTCCATACGGATGTCCACACGGAAATCATAGCAAAGGGACTTGACGAGAATGTCGTGCGCCTCATATCAGAAAAAAAAGGCGAACCGGAATGGCTGCTGGAGTTCAGACTGGATGCATTCAGATACTGGCAGACACAGGAGCCGCCGTCGTGGGCACATCTGGACATGCCGGAGATAGACTATCAGGACATATCCTACTATGCCGACCCGACATCCGGAAAGAAGGACGGTAAGGACGGGGCTAAAGAGATTGACCCGGAGCTGATGAAAACGTTCGACAAACTGGGTATACCTCTGGAGGAACGCATGGCTCTGGCCGGAGTGGCTGTAGATGCCGTCATGGACAGCGTTTCCGTAAAGACTACTTTTCAGGAAAAGCTGCGCGAAAATGGCATCATCTTTTGCAGCATCTCCGAGGCGGTAAGGAATCATCCCGACCTTGTGCGCAAGTACCTCGGCTCGGTGGTTCCATACAGAGACAACTATTTTGCCGCCCTCAATTCGGCTGTATTCTCCGATGGAAGTTTCGTATACATCCCCAAAGGAGTGCGTTGCCCAATGGAACTGAGCACATACTTCCGCATCAATGCTATGGGAACAGGGCAATTCGAACGTACACTGATTATATGCGATGACGATGCCTACGTGTCCTATCTGGAAGGGTGTACCGCCCCAATGCGCGATGAGAACCAGCTGCATGCCGCCATTGTCGAGATAGTGGTAATGGACAGGGCGGAAGTCAAGTATTCCACAGTACAGAACTGGTATCCGGGTGACAAGGACGGCAAGGGTGGAGTGCTCAATCTTGTAACCAAACGCGGACACCTGCGCGGTGTGGACAGCCGCCTGTCCTGGACACAGGTAGAGACGGGAAGTGCCATAACGTGGAAGTATCCTTCCTGCATATTGTCCGGAGACGGAGCGCAGGCAGAGTTCTATTCTGTCGCAGTGACAAACAACCGCCAGCAGGCCGATACTGGAACAAAGATGATTCACATAGGCAAGAATACCAAAAGCACCATAATAAGCAAAGGCATCAGTGCCGGAAAGAGCCAGAACTCATACCGCGGACTAGTCAAGGTGGCGGCAGATGCCGACGGAGCGAGGAACTATTCCAGCTGTGACTCGCTGCTGCTGGGCAGCACATGCGGCGCGCACACATTCCCGTATATGGACATACACAACGACACAGCCATAGTGGAGCACGAGGCAACGACAAGCAAGATTTCCGAAGAACAGCTGTTCTATTGCCGCCAACGCGGCATTTCCACAGAAGATGCCGTCAGCCTCATCGTCAACGGATATGCCAAGGATGTGATAAACAAACTGCCCATGGAGTTTGCCGTAGAGGCACAGAAACTGCTCGGTGTCAGTCTGGAAGGGTCGGTAGGATAGCGTGAACAACAGATAATAAAATATATATAAACATACCCTCCGTGTTAGAAATACGCAATTTACATGCCACAATAAACGGCAAGGAAATACTAAAAGGCATAGACCTTACCATAAACGACGGCGAGATACATGCCGTAATGGGCACCAACGGTGCAGGCAAGTCTACACTGAGCAATGTCATTGTGGGCAATCCGGCATACCAGGTGACGCAGGGAGAAATAGTTTTCAACGGCATGAATCTTCTGGAAATGAACACCGAGGAGAGAGCCAACGCCGGCATATTCCTCTCATTCCAGCAACCGGTAGAGATTCCAGGTGTATCCATGACAAATTTCATGCGCGCTGCTGTCAATGCCCGCTACAAGGCATTGGGGCGCGAACAGCTATCCGCCGGAGACTTCCTGAAACTCATGCGAGAAAAACGCAAGCTCGTGGAACTGGACAGCAAACTGACCGGACGTTCGGTGAACGAGGGATTCTCCGGAGGCGAGAAGAAGCGCAACGAGATATTCCAGATGGCCATGCTTGAGCCGGACTTCTGCATACTGGACGAGACGGACTCCGGTCTGGACGTCGATGCTTTGCGCATAGTGGCCGAAGGCTTCAACAAGCTGCGCAGACCGGATACCAGCGCCATTGTCATAACTCACTACCGCCGTCTGCTGGACTATCTGAAACCAGACATAGTGCATGTGCTCATTGACGGCAGGATAATAAAGACCGGAGGGCCGGAACTTGCCCTCGAGATAGACGAAAAGGGATTTGCCGACTACACGGCTTTGTAACCACGTGTATATTCATTGTTGCTGACAGTAACGCATGAGAAACAATCAATACGTTGACTTCTACATTCAGGTAAGGGAAACCATACGCCAACACTCCTGCACAGTGATGAATGCACGGAGGGAGGAAGCTTTCCGCGTGTTTTCCGCCAATGGTTTCCCTTCGATAAAGACAGAACGGTACAAATATACCGATGTGGCTCAGGACTTTGCCCCGGACTATGGCATCAGGCTAAGCGCGGACAATGCCGCGCACACGGAATACTGCCGCCCGCTGAGCGAAGCTGACATGGATACGGAACCATACTACAACCGCATAGCGGACACGGACGACAGTATTGTGGCACTGAATACGATGCTTGCCGTGGATGCCCTGTTTATCCATGTCCCCCGCAACACCAAAGCCAGACATCCGATACAGATAAACAATATTCTCAAGGGACAGCAGGACACCATGTCCAACCGCCGCATCCTGATAATAATGGAAGAAGGTGCCGAGGCCGATGTCATCATCACCGACCACGCCGCAGACCAGCAGCATTTTCTCACGAATCAGGTCATAGAGGCATACTGCGGCGACAACAGCCGTCTGAATCTCTACGAAATCGAGGAAACCAACCTGATGTGTACACGGTACAGCAATGTCTTCATACACGAAGGACGTGACTGTTCCGTGAGGCATACGGTACTGACTCTGTTCAACGGACACACCCGCAACGCCTGCCGTGTACGGATGGCCGGCGAAAACTCTGCAACCATACTCAACGGTTGCGTCATTGCCGACAAGATGCAGCGTGTGGACAACAATACGCTCATCGAACACATGGTGCCAGGATGCAGCTCGCAGGAACTGTACAAATATGTCCTGGACGACAGTGCGACAGGTGCCTTCGCCGGCAAGATTCTCGTGCACAAGGGAGCACAGAAAACGTCCTCGGCCATGACAAACGCCAATCTGTGCGCCACACGCCAGACGAGGATGTTCACACAACCCGTGCTGGAGATTTATGCCGACGATGTCAAATGTTCGCACGGAAGCACAGTAGGCCAGCTGAACGACCAGGCTCTTTTCTATATGCGCCAACGCGGCATATCGCTGCACGAAGCACGTCTGTTACTTAAGGCGGCTTTCATAACAGAAGTAATAGAGACCATCCCTCTGGAAGCTCTTCGCGACCGCCTGCGCCTTGTTGTCGACAAGCGCATGCGAGGCGAGCTAAGCAAATGTGAGGGATGCCGGCTCTGCTAACCATCACGCGGAAAACATGAACCGAGAAGACTTCCCCATACTCGCACAGACCATATACGGCAAATACCCGCTGGTATATCTGGACAATGGAGCGACGACACAGAAACCGCGCTGCGTCGTAGAGGCCATGAGCAACGAATACTACAACGTCAACGCCAACGTGCATCGCGGCGTGCATTTCCTTTCACAGGCAGCCACCGCTCTGCACGAAGAAAGCAGGGAAACGGTACGACGCTTCATCGGAGCCGGCAAGACCTCGGAAATTATCTTCACACGCGGAACTACGGAAAGCATAAATCTGGTGGCCTCATGCTTCACCCAGGCCTTCATGCACAAGGGAGACGAGGTCATCATCAGCCAGATGGAGCACCATTCCAACATCGTTTCCTGGCAACTGGTACAGGCACGGACGGGAATACGTCTGCGCGTCATACCTATGACCGATGACGGGTGCCTGTGCATGGAAGAATACGAGAAACTCTTCAACGAACGCACCAGACTGGTATCCGTCACCCATGTCAGCAACGTCCTCGGCACCATAAATCCGGCCAGGGAAATCATATCCATAGCACACCGTCACGATGTACCCGTCCTGGTGGACGGAGCGCAGAGCGCGCCACACTTTGCTGTGGACGTGCAGGAACTGGACTGCGACTTCTTCGCCTTCTCCGGCCACAAGACCTACGGTCCCACAGGCATAGGCGTGCTCTACGGCAAGGAGGACTGGCTTGACAGAATGCCCCCATACATGGGCGGCGGCGACATGATAAAGACGGTTTCATTCGAGAAGACCACTTTCAATACACTGCCTTACAAGTTCGAGGCCGGGACACCGGACTATGTGGCCTCAACGGGTCTGGCCGCCGCATTGGACTACCTCACCGCCATTGGTATGGAGCGCATAGAGCAACACGAACGCGATCTCACCCGCTACGCCATATCGCGCATGCAGGAACTTGAGGGCATGCACATTTTCGGTCCCCTCGGCGAGCATATCGGCGAACACGACGCTGTCATCTCTTTCGAGGCCAAACCTCTCGGTGCTTCCGAATCCACCCCATACATCCACCACCTGGACATGGGCACTCTCCTGGACCGCTTGGGCATTGCAGTGCGCACCGGACACCATTGCGCAGAACCGCTCATGCGCCGTCTTGGTGTGGAAGGCACCTGCCGCGCCTCTTTCGGCCTGTACAACACACGCGAAGACATAGACCGCTTGGTGGATGGCATACGCAGAATACAGGGAATGTTCTGAAAGCCAAACCTGATATAAGTCAGTCAACAAAATTAATGGAGATAATCCTGACGAAACTTTCAGGCAGACGCACGTTGTACAGATGCAGAGCTTCGGCAAAGAGCGGTGCGATTTCCTCGTCAGTGAACCCCGCTATGCCACAACCGATACGCGTCACGTAGAACGTGTTCCGGTCGCACTCCTTGGCAAACCTTATGAACTCGTCCACATAGGGCTTTATCGTTTCCACCCCGCCCTGCATGGTGGGAATGGCATAAGATTGTCCCTGAATGCCTACGCCCTGACCCCAGATTGCACCGAACTTCTCCAGAGCAACGCGTGCGGCACCCCCTCCATGATGGCCTGCCAGATTGCTGCCGAAAACAAATATCTCGTCCTTGTCCAAGGAAGTAATGTTCTCGGGAGTAAATTTCAGGTTGCCGGCATTGCTTAAAGCTGCGTCTCCCGCAGGCAAAACATCGTTAAAGCACTGTGATTCTTGTTCCGGTTGCATGGTATTAAAGTATTTTTGCATTCAAATATATGATAATATAGTGACATGGAGACGGCAACTATACGGTTTCTGCCACTTGGACATGCAAAAACACTGTGTTTTTAACCTAATATACACAAAAAAGCCTAACTTTGTCTATGTTAGAGAAGCAATAAATCCATATATCATGAAACGTATAACACCTTCACTACTCAGCAAGTGTGTCATAAGACAACTCGTTGCAGGAAGCATCCTCGCCTGCGGCATTCTGCCGGCCACAGCACAACAGACACGCGGCATAGGCGTCTATCCTGGCAGACCAGACCAGTACTTCGGTCCCGGATTCCGTACGGACACGACATACCGCAACCTGGCTCTGCATCGTGCCGTATATCAGTCGGAGGCATACGACTTCAACCTGACGGCACAGCTGCTCACCGACGGCGTGAAGGACACGCGACAGCCTGCCTTCCTTGACGTCCTGGCTAACGGCCAGCCACTACCGGCCAACGAGCGCGAACTGACCATAAACGACAGCGAGTGGTCCAGCATTCCGGTGGAGGGAAGCGAGGCAACGCTCACATACATGTGGGCCAACATGGACGTGGAAGCCGACGAGGTTATCGTGGAGGGCTTTGTCGCCTACAACGAGAATGTACCTTTCGAATCCTACGCCATAGAGTGCGAGACGACGGGCAGCAAGACACAAACGTTCGCCATAGGCGGCAACACGTTGCCCGGAACACCGAGAAAGAGAAGGGTAGTGAGCGACCCCAACAAGCAGACAGACGAAGCCACGGCCTTGGCACGCGAGCTGAAAGAAACCATAAAGCTGAAAGGCAAACGCACCTTCAACACGTTACGACTGACCATGCGCCAGAACAACGCCCTGTACTGGTCTGTCAAGGAGGTGACGTTCAAGAGAAAAGGCAAGGCCGTGCGCAGCCTGTTCCCCGCCCAGCGTTTCACCAGCGTGTGGAAAGCCGGCAAAGGAGCACAGGCATACGTAGACCTCGGCACCGTAGCCGACATCCAAGAGGTGCGGCTCTACTGGCTGGCCGGGGGTGGAACTACTGGCACAGTGGACATATCGGACGACACACATACCTGGGCACCGCTTGCTGGCCGCGACATGGCAGGCAAGGACGGAGTACAGACCATAGCTGCAAATGCCAGAGGACGCTACGTGCGTATCACCCTCGACGAAGCTTCCTGCCTGAGCGAGATAGAGGTATACGGACGCAATGGCATTCTACCAGTACCGCAACCCGAGCAGGGATGGACAACGGACAACAAGTACATGCTAAACGGCGGCGGATGGACCGTATGCCCCGTCAGCAACCCCACACCTACGGCCTCGGAGACAGGGCCGGAGATAGCGGCAACAGTGCCGGCCACGGTGCTGTCCTCATTCCACAATGCAGGGGCTTTGCCTGACCCGAATTTCGATGACAACCTGTCCATGATTTCCGAATCGTTCTTCAACCGCGACTTCCTGTACCGGCGCACGTTCTCAGTACCATCCCGAATGAAAGGCAAACGTGTGATGCTAAACTTCGACGGCATCAATTGGAAGGCTGTCGTCACACTCAACGGCAAAGTGCTGGGCAGAATAGAGGGTGCCTTCACGCGCGGACAGTTCGACATAACCGACATGCTGAAGGAGGAGGAGAACCAGCTGTGCGTATACATAGAGAAGAACGCCAACCCTGGTGCGCGTAAGATAAAGACCCTGGAGAATACGAGCTTCAACGGCGGTGTCCTCGGAGGCGACAACCCCACCTTCCATGCCACCATAGGGTGGGACTGGATAACAACCATCCCCGGACGCGACATAGGCATCTGGAACGATGTCTACCTCACTGCCACCGAAGCCACCATTGTAACCGACCCCATAGTGACAACTTCGTTGACAGACGGGCTTGCCACAATGACGCCATCAGTGTTCCTGAAGAATATCCTCGCCGTTCCGGTACACGGCACACTGCACGGCTTCATCGGTGATATACGTTTCGACAAGGAAGTCACCATTGCCCCGCACAGCGAGACAGAGGTTGTCTTCTCTCCGCAGGAATATCCGCAACTGGCCGGGCAGCAGATGAAACTGTGGTGGCCCAACGGCTACGGCGAGCCGCACCTGTACGATGCCGGATATACGTTCCTGACAGACGATACGGACACTCCCTCAAGCATAGACTACAAGGCCGGCATACGCGAAGTGACATACAAGGACGAGATGTCGCGTCTACAGCTCTTCATCAACGGCCAACGCTTCGTGCCTCTCGGCGGCAACTGGGGCTTCTCGGAAAACCATCTCAACTATCGCGGACGCGAATATGACATTGCCGTGGACTATCACCGGCAGATGAACTGCACCATGATACGCAACTGGGTGGGACAGACCGGCGACGAGGAGTTCTACGAGGCATGCGACCGCCACGGCATTATGGTGTGGCAGGACTTCTGGCTGGCCAATCCCGTGGACGGCCCCAATCCGTACAACGATGCCATGTTCCTGGCCAATGCCACGGACTATGTGCGGCGCATACGCCGCTATCCGAGCATAGCATTGTTCTGCGGACGCAACGAGGGATATCCGCCAGAGAGCCTGAATGACAAACTTGCCGAACTTGTCCATCAGTTTTCTCCCGGTGCGCTGTACTTCCCCAGTTCAGCAGATGATGGCGTAAGCGGACACGGTCCGTACAGAGCGCTGCCGGTAAAAGACTACTTTGAACAGCAGATCGGAAAACTGCACTCGGAGCGCGGCATGCCCAACGTACCCAACTTCGAAAGCCTGCGCCGCATGCTGGCTACGGAACACCTATGGCCGCAGAACGAATACTGGGGCAAACACGACTTTACACAGAAGGGCGCACAATACGGCTCATCGTTCAACAGCCTGACAGCCGACCGCTTCGGTATACTGCCGAACTCTGCAGAACAGTTCACCGCATTGGCACAATGGCAGAACTACGATGGCTACCGTGCCATGTACGAGTCCTCAAACATGCAACGCCAGGGACTGATAATATGGATGAGCCATTCCTGCTGGCCGTCCATGGTATGGCAGACCTACGACTACTACTTCGACCCCACGGCTGCTTTTTTCGGTGTGAAGAAGGCGTGCGAACCTCTGCACGTGCAATACAACGCCTCCAACGGCATGGTGCAGCTTGTCAACCTCATGCGACCTGCACAGGACATTACCGTGACGGCTACCGTCTACGACCTTGGCGGCAAGGAAGTATGGCACAGGACAATGAAAACGCACCTGCCGTCTGACTCCACCGTGAACTGTTTCACCGTAGAGCCGCAGCCGGCAGGCAGCGGAACGACGATGCTGCGTCTGCGTGCCATGTCCGGACACGACAACAGCACGGTATCCGTAAACACATATTTCCTGACAGACAGCACCACCGGAACACAGAAAGACCTGTGGCAGGTGCCGCAGACCGACATCACTGTCAGCCCCGCAAGGTCAAGCAACCCCGATGAGTACGTCATAACGAACAGCGGTACGGCTCCAGCCCTCATGGTTCGTCTGAACCTGTGCGGCACCGACGGCGAACAGATTCTTCCTGTATACTATTCCGATAACTACTTCCACCTGCTCCCCGGCGAAAGAATGCCTGTGACAATCCGATGGAGCGCGGAGGATACCAGAGGCAGCAAACCCATACTCAAGGTCTCCGGCTTCAACGTGGCCGAAACGGAAACGGCAATGAAGGAATAATACGGCTTAAAACATATCCCCTGAGGACATGAAACGTTTGCTTGCGTTTCATGTCCTCAGGGGATATTATAATGTAGCATGCTGGGATCAGCTGGCCACCTGCCTTACCTCTTCATAAATGCTCTCCGCC
>CAMWRK010000005.1 GCA_947176655.1 uncultured Prevotellaceae bacterium
GAAGATTGCTACGGAGACGGATCTTGTACGCTTGCTCTCCAACTCTCCGCTGCATCTGGAACTGCATCTGATGAAGCTGGGGGGGCATGTCTCCAAGCATACGCCGGCGGAGCACATGCAGACGTTTTACCGCGATTTTGCGCAGATGAAATCGGAAAGGTTCGACGGTATGATAATAACCGGTGCACCGGTGGAGCATCTGGACTACGGGGATGTTTCCTATTGGGAGGAGCTGAAGGAGATTATGAACTGGTGCCGTCATAACGTCACCTCCACCATGTTCATCTGCTGGGCCGCACAGGCTGCGCTCAGCCATTATTACGGTGTGCCCAAGTATCCGTTGGAGCATAAGATGTTCGGTATATTTGAGCAGAGGCCGCTCAAACCGCTGCTGCCCATATTCCGCGGTTTCGACGACACGTTCTGTATGCCTCACAGCCGGCACACCGAGGTTAGGCGCGAGGACATAGAGCGTGTGCCGCAGCTGGACATCGTGGCCGAAAGCCCTGTGAGCGGTGTTTCCATGGTAATGGGACGGGGCGGACGTGAGCTTTTCATCACCGGACACAGCGAGTATTCGCCATATACACTGGACACGGAGTATCGCCGTGACCTGTCCAAGGGGTTACCTATTCAGATGCCTTGCAATTATTATGTCAATGACGATATGGAGAAGGGTGTGCGTGTGACATGGCGTGGACACGGCAATCTGCTTTTTGCCAACTGGCTCAATCATTATGTATACCAGAAGACACCGCATGACATCGACGCTATTGGATAGATTTACAGGAGAGGAAGCGCGTGCCGGAAGTGGTGCAGCGTTGGGGCGGCAGGACTGCATTCCTGTCGAACTCTTAGCTCCTGCACGTGACAAGGAATGTGCTATGGCGGCCATAGACCACGGTGCCGATGCCGTGTATATAGGTGCCGACAGCTTCGGCGCACGTGCAGCGGCGGGCAATTCCGACGATGACATAGCCGAGGTGGTGCGCTATGCGCATCCGTTCGGCGTGAAAGTGTATGTCACACTGAATACGCTTCTTGCTGATGCGGATGAGTTGCGGCAGGCATGCGCTCTGGCATGGCGCATGTACCGCATTGGCGTGGACGCACTGATAGTGCAGGATGCACGTCTTGCACGCATGCCAGGGTTCCCGCCCATTCCGCTTCATGCCTCTACACAGATGGACAATCGCACGGCAGATAAGGTGCGCGAGTTGCAGCGGCAGGGCTACAGACAGGTGGTGCTGGCACGGGAACTGACGGTGGAGGAGGTGGCCGGGATACACCGCAGTGTGCCGGATATGCCTCTGGAGGTCTTTGTCCACGGAGCAGTATGTGTCTGTTACAACGGGCGTTGCTATGCTTCGGAGGTGTGCTACGGGCGCAGTGCCAACCGCGGGGAGTGCGCACAGTTTTGCCGCATGCCTTACGATTTGGAGAATGCGGAGGGTGAGAAACTTCTGCGCGGGCGTTACCTTTTGTCCATGCGCGACATGAACCGCACGGCCTGCATTGAGGCGCTTCTCGATGCAGGGGCGCGTTCGCTGAAGATCGAGGGGCGGCTCAAGGATGTGGCATACGTGAAGAATGTCACGGCATGGTACAGGCAGCATCTGGACGATATTTTCCGCAGGCGCACGGAATACTGTGCCTCTTCTCACGGAGTGACGGAGCTGTCCTTCGCTCCGGATCCGGACAAGACGTTCAACCGTGGCTTTACGGACTATTTCATGTACGGGCGCACCGCAGACCTGTGCAACACTGTCACGCCCAAGAGCATGGGCCAGAGGGTGGGGCGTGTCAAGGAGGTGCGCCGCGACCATATCGTGGTGGCCGGCACGGCGTCGTTCTGCAACGGGGACGGCCTGTGCTATGTGGCAGGTGCTCCGGGGCGCGAGGAGCTGCACGGTTTCCGAGTGAACCGTGCCGATGGCAACCATCTGTTTCCCCACCGGATGCCGCAGGGGCTGGTGGCCGGCATGGAGGTGTTCCGCAACGATGACAGGCGCATGGAGAGTGTCCTTGCGGGGGATACGGCCGCCCGCCGTCTGCCCCTGGCGTGGACGCTGGAGGAGAGGCCGCAGGGCTTCAGGCTGACGGCGAGGGTGCTGGGGCGACGCGAGGGGGTGGTGTTGCGGGAGGCTTCCGTGGAGTGTGCGTGCGGGCATCAGGAGGCGCGTGCCGCCCAGGAGGAGTCCATACGCGATGTGCTTTCCCGGCTGGGCGGTACGGTGTACAGGGCGGTGCGTACCGACATCGTCTTCTCCCGGCCGTTGTTCGTCCCGAGAAGTTGTCTGGCGCAGTGGAGGCGCGAGGTGCTGGAGGCCTTGGCCGGAGCAGTGGAGAATGGCGGCGGAACGCATGCAGTGCCGCCCGTGGACGGTGGCATGGTGTCTGCGGTGAAGGCTGGGGAGGAGAGCGGCGGGGGGCCGTCGGGCGTACCGGATGATGGCGGACGGGATGGTGCCTGCGGCGGTGCGGAGGGGCGTCCGCTGATGGTGTGCCGCTATTGCATACGCTATCAGCTGGGGCAGTGCCTCAGACGCAACCCTCAGGCTGTGCGCGGGCCTCTCTATCTGCGTGGTGCGGACGGGCGGCGTTTCCTGCTGCGCTTCGATTGCAGGCTGTGCCGCATGACGGTGGAGCGGGATAATGTAGGGTAGTGGTTCTTTAATGGCATCAGTCCTTTCCATATAATAGCGAAAAATAATTGCAATACTTCCCGATATATTTTGTATTTTTGCATAGTACAAACTATATATAAAATGTATTAAATGAAACCAATGATAAAGTATAGGGGAGGAAAATCGAAGGAAATCCCCAATATTATGTGGCATGTCCCTCGGTTTACAGGACGTTACATTGAGCCTTTTTTTGGTGGTGGGGCGTTGTTTTTTTATCTTGAACCCCGACAGGCTATTATCAACGACATAAATGTGAAGTTAATGAAGTTTTATCGCGGAGTAAGAGATGACTACTCTAATTTGCGGAAGTAACTTGATGATATAGAGGCGTTGTACACAAATAATCGGAGTGAAATAGATGCATTAAAGGTATCACATCCTGACGAACGTGTTGAAGATAAAATAGAAGATAATGACCAAGGTTGAAGCAATAGAGAAGGTAATTATAGATAATGGGGGAGCGGCAAGCCTTGCCATTATCTATAATGATATATGTAGATATTATCCTACTGCCAAAGATTCCAAAGAGTGGGAGGCTGGTATACGAGGCGTATTATATAGAGAAATTAGAAGCGGTAGAAGATTCAAGAAGATAGGTCTAAGTATTTACGCTATATCTGGTTATCAAGAAGGACAAAAACCAAGGCAGAGTGACAAAATCCGTATGCACTCTTATATTGAGGGTATTTGTCTGGAGTTGGGTAACTTCAATGGTTATTTAACGTACACTGCCGACCCTTCTGCCACATATCGTGATAATCTAAGGCTTTCTGATTTTGCTACAATACGTGAAATGCCAGAATTCTCTTATGAGGAGATTATAAATGAAGCAAAGAGAATTGATGTTATTTGGTTTAATAAAAAGGGATACGCATTTCCCAAACGTGTATTTGAGGTCGTTGATAGTATTGGAACATTGAGTGGTGCATTCAATAGAAGTCTACAATGACAAAATTTTGTTACTGATTTTGTGATTGTTGCTCCAGAGAAGCATCGTGAGAAATTCAATCAAACTATTAACATGGAAGTCTATTTGCCACGAAAAGAGAGATTTTCTTTTGTTAATTACGATGATATTATGGATCTATATGAAACAGTTGCAAAAAAAAATCAGATTGAAACAAAACTGTTTGGATGAAGCATTTTAATAAGGATATAAATATTCTTTGGGAATATTGGCAGGATAGATTTAGAGGTTTTCATCCTGTCATGTTTGATGAAGATATATATGAGGCGTGTTGTGATGACATATCTTCATTGCCGCCGTTTCATTTTGGATTTGTCGAACATTGTTTAGGTGATTATTATGAAATTACTCCGGCAGGACAGGCCTTGCTGGCATCCAAAAGGAAAGAGGAGGTGTTGCTTAGGCAGATTTTGAAGTTCCAAGTGCCTTCGCCTTATCACAAGCCTACTGTGAAAGCAGCCTCTTTTTGGGTCAAACCATATCTGGAGATACTACGCTTGGTACGTACTATGGGTACATTACGATTTGACGAGTTGCAAATATTTGGTATGCAACTGACTGATTGGCGTAACTTTGATGATATTGTCGAAAAGATAGAGGCATTTCGTATAGCAAAAGTTGAGTGTCGCGGGAGTTATAGGGCATTCAAGTCAGAATATCTACGTAATGAACTTGTGCATATATTTGAAGATAGAATCATAAAAGGGGAGACGCGAACACGTGAAAGTAACGATGCGTCATTGGACAAATTCCTAAGGACGCAATCGGGCAATATGCGAGACTATGCAGATGCGTGTTTCAGATATTTGCGTGCAACAGGCCTTGTGAATGTGTCACATGTCGGGAAATCGTTGAGCATTGTTCCGGAGCGTATGGAGGATGTGGACTACATTCTGCAGACAATCGATCGTAACCCTTGTTTCGTTGATAGCGAACAGGATTATATCAACTATCTTGGAGATGCGGCAATACCGCAGTTACTGACGGATGACAGACAAAGACTTGTTGCAAAATTGCACGCCGAGTTCCCTCAAGTGGCGTTCAACCAGGAAGCAGAGGTCTCTATGTTAAAAGATTTATTGGCAGATCTCACAGAACAAAGGAAGGCAGATGCGTTGAGCAGGCAAGTGGATGAGATTAAAGACTATAAGCTCTATGATGATATACAAAACACATTCAGGCAAATTGAGAGGAAGGAATTATACGATGCTCCTCTGGTGCTTGAATGGAACATGTGGCGCGCCATGACTATGCTTGACGGGGGAGAGATCAGGGCAAATCTTAACTTTGATGATTTCGGCAAGCCTCTGTCTGCTGCACAAGGGAACGTGGCTGACATCGTATGTGATTACGGGGATTATATGCTTATTGTTGAGGTCACTATGGCAAGCGGACAGAAACAGTATGATATGGAGGGCGAACCGGTAAGCCGGCATTTGGGAAGAATGAAGAAGGCGAGTGGCAAACCTTGTTATTGCTTGTTCGTTGCTCCTACGATAAACGAAGCCTGTATCGCTCATTTCTATACTTTGCATCGCACGAATATATCATACTATGGAGGGAAGTCAACAATCATTCCATTGCCATTAGAGGTCTTTCGTAAAATGCTGGAGGACAGTTATAAGGTAGCCTATATGCCGAATCCACATCAGGTGCGCTGTTTTTTGGAGCATTCAAATGAACTGGCGGAAGAATGCGTGGACGAGAATCATTGGTTTGAGGAGATAAAGAAATCAGCTGTTACTTGGCTGAAGTAAACTAAGCAGGAGGATACATGTTATCATGAGCAGACAGAAGACCGTATACGTGTGTGACTATTGTGGGCAGGATTCGCTGCGGTGGGTGGGCAAGTGCCCGTCGTGTGGCAGGTGGAACACCATGAAGGAGATGCATGTGCATGTCGAGAAGCCGCAGTCGCCCGCTGTCCGCATGGCGGAACTGGCGGCAGGCAATGGAGGTGAGGGCGCGGGGAGGCGCAGGCCGGTGCCTCTGTCGGACATAGATGCTGCGCAGGAGCCGCGCGTGGACATGGGGGACGGAGAACTGAACCGCGTGCTTGGCGGTGGACTGGTGCCTGGAAGCCTTGTGCTTCTGGGCGGAGAGCCTGGCATAGGCAAGAGCACGCTGGTCTTGCAGACCGTGCTGAGACAGGGGGGCAGGCGTGTGCTGTATGTCTCCGGCGAGGAGAGTGCCAGGCAGATAAAGCTCAGAGCCGAGAGGCTTGCTCCGCGTGCGGTGGGGGAGGGCAGTATGCTTGTCTTTACGGAGACTTCGCTGGAACAGATATATGGTCAGATTGCGGAGACGAGGCCCGACCTGGTGGTGATAGATTCCATACAGACCATATCCACGGAGGGTGTGGAGTCGGCTCCGGGCTCGCTCTCGCAGATAAGGGAGTGTGCGGCCTCGCTGTTGCGCTATGCCAAGTCGGGCGGAGTGAGCATACTGCTCATAGGCCACATCACCAAGGACGGTTCGCTGGCTGGTCCCAAGGTGCTGGAGCATATCGTGGACACGGTGCTCCAGTTCGAGGGCGACCAGCACTATATGTACCGCATACTGCGCAGCGTGAAGAACCGTTTCGGCAGCACGTCGGAGCTGGGCATATACGAGATGCGCCATGACGGGCTGAGGCAGGTGAGCAATCCCTCGGAACTGCTTCTCTCCGACAACCGTGAAGGACTCTCCGGCGTGGCCATAGCATCGGCCATAGAAGGTGCGCGTCCGTTTCTCATAGAGACGCAGGCACTGGTGTCCACGGCGGCATACGGCACGGCGCAGAGGAGTCCGGTAGGTTTCGACGCCAAGCGTCTGAACATGCTCCTGGCCATTCTGGAGAAGCGCGTGGGCTTCAAGCTGGCTCAGAAGGACGTCTTCCTGAACATAGCCGGCGGTCTGCGTGTCACGGATCCGGCTCTCGATCTCAGTGTCATGGCCGCCGTGCTTTCCAGCAATGTGGACACGCCCATAGACACGGGCGTAGCCATGGCCGGCGAGGTGGGGCTGAGCGGCGAGATACGTCCCGTAAGCCGCATAGAGCAGCGCATAGGCGAGGCGCAGCGTCTGGGCTTCTCACGCATACTCGTGCCGGGGCACAATGTGGGAGGCATGGACATGGGGAAGTACACCATAGAGATAGTCCCCGTGCGCCGCGTGGCCGAGGCCGTGCGAGAGCTTTTCGGCTGAACGGTGTCATGCCTGCTTTGGCAGATACGGATGCATGTATTGTATATATAAATAAGGTATAGAGACGTGATACACGAACTACAAGTACGCCTGTCCCCGCGTGAGGCTTTCGACGAGCGGGGCATCATTTCCTATTTACGGCGCGAGCAGGGCATACGTGCCGATGCCGTCCGGGTGCTCAGGCGCAGCATCGATGCCCGCCAGCGCACGGTCTATGTCAACCTGTCGCTGCGTGTCTTCGTTGGCGAGAGGCCGCAGGAGGCTGTCATAGAGCCGGTGCACTATCCCGACGTCAGTGGTGCACGCCCCGTTATTGTCGTGGGTGCGGGTCCCGGCGGACTGTTCGCCGCCCTGCGCCTCATAGAGCTTGGGCTGCGCCCCATAGTGGTGGAGCGCGGCAAGGACGTACGCGAGCGCAAGAGGGATCTGGCGCGCATACGCCCCGAGCAGTGCGTTGACCCGGAGAGCAACTACTCCTTCGGCGAGGGTGGGGCAGGGGCATACAGCGACGGCAAACTGTATACGCGCAGCAAGAAGCGTGGCGACTGCGAGAAGGTTCTGCGCGTATTCGTGCAGCACGGTGCCAACCCCAACATCCTCGTGGATGCACACCCCCACATAGGCACGGATTGTCTGCCGCGCGTCATAGAGAACATGCGCCGCACCATCCTGTCGTGCGGAGGCGAGGTGCACTTCCGCACCCGCATGACGTCCATCATCATCCACGGAGACGAGGTGCAGGGCATACGCTGTCAGGACGGGCGCGAGTTCAGAGCCCGGGCCGTGGTGCTGGCCACTGGCCACTCGGCGCGCGACGTCTACCGCTACCTCCACTCCCGGCACATAGAGATGGAGGCCAAGGGGCTGGCCATAGGCGTGCGGCTGGAACATCCCGCCAACCTGATAGACTGTATACAGTACCACTCACCCGACGGGCGCGGCCAGTGGCTTCCCGCCGCCGAATACTCCATGGTGCGCCAGGCTGCCGGACGCGGCGTCTACAGCTTCTGTATGTGTCCCGGCGGAGTCGTGGTTCCCGCCGCCAGCGGGGCGGAACAGATTGTGGTCAACGGCATGAGTCCCTCCAGCCGCGGCGGACAGTGGAGCAACTCCGGCATGGTGGTGGAGATACGCCCCGAGGACATTGTCCCCGCCTCGCTCCTCACCCCTTCCGAGGCCAAGGGCTCCGATGTCCTGCCACTGTCTCCCGCTCCTGCCACCGCCTCTCCGGATGACATGGCCGATGACATCCTGCGCCCTCTCCTGCTACAGGAACAGCTGGAGCGCCTCTGCTGGCTTCAGGGCAACCGTCGCCAGACGGCACCATCGCAGCGCATGGCAGACTTCGTCAACAGCCGTCTCAGTGCCACGCTAAACCCCACGAGCTATGCCCCCGGCCTCATAGCCAGCCCACTGCACTTCTGGCTTCCACCCTTCATCACCACACGCCTGCAGGAAGCCTTCCGCGCCTTCGGACGCGCCTACCGCGGCTTTCTCACCAACGAGGCCAACATGATAGCCATAGAGACCCGTACCTCTGCCCCCCTGCGCATCCTGCGCCAGAGGGACACCCTGCAGCACGTACGCATACGCGGCCTATTTCCCTGCGGCGAGGGTGCAGGGTATGCCGGCGGCATAGTCTCCGCCGCCGTGGATGGAGAACTGTGTGCAGCAATGGCAGCACAGTACGCAGGCACGTCACTCCGGGGATGAAAATGCACCGCCACGGCGATGCGTTTTCATCGGCGTGCCGATGAAGTCTCAACAGCGTGCCGATGAAGCCCCAACAGCGTGCCGATGATTTAACATTTCCCAACACCCTCTCCGGCACCCCCCGCAGATATGGCCGCCACGTCACGTCCCAAGGCATGCAAAAATAGGGGACATGCCTTGCCCGTTTCTGCAAATAGTCGTAACTTTATGCCCGTAAATCACACGTACACATATATACTATAAATATACTGAAATTCGGCGGCACCAGCGTAGGCAGCGCACAGAGCATCCGCAACGTCAAGAAGATAGTAGAAGCACGCCGCGAGCCGCTCATCGTAGTGGTCAGCGCACTCGGCGGCATCACCGACAAGCTCCTCCAGACAGCCCGCATGGCACAGGAGGGCGACATGGGCTACCGCGAACGTTTCGACGAGATAGCCCTGCGCCACGAGAGTGTCATGGCCGACCTTTTGCCGGAAACCGGTGACAACGGAGAACTTTCCGATACTATACACGCCCTGCTTGAAGAGCTCAGGAGCATATACCACGGTGTCTACCTCATACGCGACCTCTCGCCAAAGACTGAGGCTGCCATAGTAAGCTATGGAGAGCGCATGTCATCGCACATAGTGGCAAAGGCCATACGCGGAGCACAGTGGTATGACTCGCGCCACATCATACGCACCGAGAAGAAAGGCGGCAAGGACGTCCTCTGCACCCAGGCCACGAACGATGCCGTGCGCTCCGCGTGGCAGACCATGCCACAGGTGAGCCTTATGGGCGGATTCATCTCTTCTGATATAGAGAGCGGCGAGGTGACAAACCTCGGGCGCGGCGGCAGCGACTACACGGCAGCCATAGTGGCAGCCGCCCTCGATGCCGACACACTGGAGATATGGACCGATGTGGACGGCTTTATGACCGCCGACCCTCGCGTCATAAGCACAGCCTACGTCATAGACGAACTCTCCTACGTAGAGGCCATGGAACTGTGCAACTTCGGAGCCAAGGTCATCTATCCCCCCACCATCTACCCCGTGTGCCTGAAGAACATACCCATATTGGTCAGGAACACCTTCAACCCCGAAGCCCCCGGCACGATAATCAGGAAGGACTGCCACCCCTGCGACAAACCCATACGCGGCATATCCAGCATCAAGGGTACCGCCCTCATCAACGTCTCCGGCCTCTCCATGGTAGGCGTCATAGGCGTGAACCGCCGCATCTTCACCTGCCTGGCCGACAACGGCATCTCCGTCTTCATGGTCTCACAGGCCAGCAGCGAGAACAGCACCTCCATAGGCGTGCGCGACGCGGACGCAAAGGAGGCATGCCGCGTCCTTAACGAGGAGTTTGCACGCGAAATATCCCAAGGAGCCATGTACCCCATGTCCGCCGAGAGCGGACTTGCCGCCGTGGCCGTCGTCGGAGCCAACATGAAGCACACACCCGGCATCTCTGGCAAACTCTTCGGCACCCTCGGGCGCAACGGCATCAGCGTCATAGCCTACGCACAGGGCGTTAGCGAGACAAACATCTCCTTTGTCATTTCCGAAACACATCTGCGCAAGGCACTCAATGTCATCCACGACTCATTCTTCCTGAGCGAATACCAAGTGCTGAACTTGTTCATCTGCGGCGTAGGCACCGTAGGCGGAAGCCTCATAGAACAGATACGCCGCCAGCGCGAGAAACTCATGCGCGAACTCCGCCTCCAGCTCAACGTCGTCGGCATAGCATCCGGGCACAACGCAATGTTCTCCCGTGACGGCCTACAGCTGGACAACTACCGCGAACGCCTTATACAGGCTCCAGCAAGCAGCACGGAATACTTGCGTAGCGAAATCATAGGCATGAACACCTTCAACAGCGTTTTCGTGGACTGCACCGCCTCGCCCGATGTCGCCTCGCTCTACAAGGACTTCCTCTCGCATAATATCAACATCGTGGCTGCCAACAAGATAGCCGCCTCCAGCGACTACGGACAATACAGCGAACTCAAGCACATAGCCCACACACGCGGCGTGAAGTTCCTATTCGAGACAAATGTCGGCGCAGGCCTGCCCATCATACGCACCATGAATGACCTCCGCAACTCCGGCGACAAGATCCTACGCATCGAGGCAGTTCTCAGTGGCACGCTCAACTACATCTTCAACACCATCTCTGCCGACATCCCATTCAGCAAGACCGTGCAGATGGCCCAGGCCGAGGGATACAGCGAGCCCGACCCCCGCATAGACCTATCCGGCAAGGACGTCCTGCGCAAGCTGGTCATCCTCGCCCGCGAGGCCGGATACCGCATCAACCAGGAGGATGTCCAGACGGAACCCCTCATTCCTGCCCCATTCTTCACCGGCACGCTGGAAGACTTCTGGCACAACCTCCCCTCCCTGGATGCCGAATGGGAAGCACGCCGCGAGGCATTGGAACAGACCAACAAGGTATGGCGTTTCGTAGCCAGATACGAGGACGGCCATGCCAGCGTATCCCTCCGCGAGATAGAGGACGGCCACCCATTCTACCATCTGGAAGGAAGCAATAACATAGTCCTGTTGACAACGGAGCGTTACCACGAGCATCCCATGCTCATCCAAGGCTACGGAGCCGGAGCCTCCGTCACCGCCGCCGGTGTTTTCGCCGACATCATGTCCCTGGCCTGATAATACGAATATTCTTGCCACCGGCGCAATCGTAAGCCGCCCCATCGCAGCCTTTATGTAGGCGTCGGTGGGGCGGCTTGCTGTCTCTCCGCGAATTGGGTGGCGTAATGTGTTTGCGGACAACAGGCAGGAACTACTTCTGGAACTTCATGGTATAACTCCTCAGCCAGCGCATGGCGAACGGTGGCAGAGCAAGGCATAAGGGAATAAAAAGCCTGTTCCACCAGTCGGGAACCACGCAGCGGCGGCCTTTCCACATTGCTTTCAGGCCGCGGCGGGCACATGACTGGGGCGACATAAGGACTCCGATGCGGAGACCGATTCCCTGCCAGTACTTGGTGAGGCCGTAAAGGTCGGTGGCTATGCCTGCCGGACATACAGCCGTGACGATGACACCCATGTCGCGGACTTCCTTGGAGAAAGCCACGGAAAAACTCTTCAGATACGCCTTGCTCGCGCTGTACAGCGACAGGCCGGGGAAAGGCATCCAGATGGAGAACGATGACATGTTGAGGATATGCCCGCCGCCACGCCGTGCCATGTCGTCAGCGAACAGACGGCACAGCAGAGTGTTCGTCATGTCGTGAAGCAGGATGATGCTCCTGATTCTCTCTATCGGCGTATTGCAGATGTCGCAGAACGAGAATATGCCGGCATTGTTTATCAGCACGTCTATCACGAAGCCCTGTGATTTGGTCCACGCGAACAGCTCTTCGGCGGCATCAAGTGTAGCCAGGTCGCGGGCTGCGACGGCAACCGAAACCCCGAAACGTGCCTCGATGTCAGCCGCCACCTCACGCAAAAGTGGGTCTGACAGACTGACGCTTATCAGATTGTATCCCAGTTCAGCCAGCTGTTCTGCATAGCAGCGCCCTATACCTGTCGAAGCACTCGTGACGAGTGCTGTTCTGGAACCTTTGGCAACTTCTCCGCGTCTCATCCTGTTTTACTTGATTTTATTCAACTCTTTCCACAACTTGGCCGGAATCTTGTCCGCACAGTTATGGCAGCACTGCATGTCGAGGGAATACATGCGTGCTATGCAATAGTCGCGGTGGTCACATCCCGAACGTGTCGATGCGTCGCCATCCTTCAGCTTGTTGACGAATGCCGGGTCATTGACCAGCGCACGTGCCATTTGCACCATCTCGAATCCTGCATCAAGAACCTTGTCTATGCCCTCGCGCGAGACAAGTCCGCCGACATAGACGAGCGGTCCTTTCAGTTCGGCGCGGAACTTCTTGGCGTTCTCAAGGAAGAAGCATTCCTCGAAGTCGTACTGCTTTATCATCATGTCGCCGAAAAGGTTCACCACGATCTTCTGTGGCAGCGACGGCCACCACGGCATGTAGTAGCTCATAGTCTTGGTAGGTATGCGGCCTCGCATCACGGCCATGGGGGCTTTCGATACGAAACCTGAAGTGAGCACTATGCCATCGACGTTGTATTTCTCTATCTCTCTAGCTATCTCTATTGATTCTGGAATCTCTATTCCGCCCTTGAAACTGTCCTCCATGTTATGCTTGACGAGCACAGCCATGCCACACTTCTCCGCCGCTTCGCGCACCTCTTCGAGGCACATCTTCATGAATCGCATGCGGTTCTCGAGCGAACCGCCGAACTCGTCGCGACGGTGGTTGGTATATGGCGAGAGAAACTGTGAAATCAGATAACCGTGTCCGGCATGAACCTCCACACTGTCAAAGCCAGCCTCGTGGGCTGTCAGCACGGCCTTGCCGAAATCCTTGGCAAACTCGGTACACTCGCTTCGGCGCATGCCGCGCACAAACGTGGGCGAGTAGAGGTTGAAGCCCGTAGATGCCCCTACGGGGAAGCAACCCGCAGTGAACCAGTGCGTCATGTTGCCGCAATGCCCTATCTGGATGCCGGCGGCGGCACCCTCGTCATGGATGGCATCGGTAATGTCCTTGAGAGCCGGGACAATCTCGTCGCGCAGCCACAACTGCGTGTTGAACGATATTCCGCTGCGGTTGACTGAGGCGTATGCCAGCGTGGTCATTCCTATGCCGCCGCGGGCTACGCTGACATGGTAGTCCTTCAATTTCTGGGTGGGGCCGAAATCCTTGCCCATCGACTCGAATGCAGCCGAACGGATAGTGCGGTTGCGCAGCGTTACTTTTCCCAGTTTGTAGGGAGTGAACAGTTTAGAACCCTCCTTCGTTGTCTTCTCCTCCATAGGTGTGTGCTAATATATGAACGGAATCATTCTTTTGCGTTTCAGTGAACGGAACTTGTCGCCGAACTCGTTCTCGTAGCGTTTGTAGAGCGAATTTGCGCGAGGTGCGAGATTGGCGAAGGTCCACCAAGCGAACACCAGTCCCGACAGCGACCACGATGCGATAGCAAAGCCCACCCACTCGGTAAACTCTCCGAAATAGTTTGCCGACGACACGTAGCGGAACATGCCTCCGCGCGGGATGTAGTGTCCGGTGTCGCCGGGTTTACGCAGGTTGCGGATAATATGGTCGGATTGCAGGTTGATGATGAATCCGGCAATGAATATCGTTGTACCTATATAAATATATGGCTTCGAGAACCAGTCGTCGTAATATCCTTCCCGAGGGGCAAGGTAGAATATCCATCCGCCCTGCATCAGTGCGTTCAACGTGTTGAAAAGCATTCCCATGGCAACGATTCCTACAGGCATCTTTGAGTTGCCGCGCATAAGCATGGGAAAGATGAAAGAGCGTTGCAGATAGTGCGTCTGGAAAATAAGGAACAGCGCCAGCGGCGCAGCCTCGAAGCGCACTCCTGAGCATGCCCACAATGCGCACATGGCTATGAATACCGGCGACTCCATAAGCACCCAGCCTGTTTTGTTGGGTATCGGGAAGCCAAACTTGGGATTGAACAGATAGCCGTATCCGGCTTCGACAAAGTAGAGTGCGACGAATACAAGAAGGGCGATAACTGCCATTACGGCAAGGAAGATGTTGAATGTCTCTATGGTCAGCATAATGTTGTTCTCTAATTACGGCATCAGACAAACAATGTCATTTGTTGTCTGAACCGCCACAAACCTTTATTGTTGGCAAAGGTAGACAAATATCGCGACATATTTAGGTCTGGAAACAAAAAAGTGTTACATTCCGGTTGTCGGAATGCGTTAATCTTCGTATCTTTGGCATTGGATTATTATGAAAAGGGTAGTTGCATTGTTTCTTGTCGCGTGCATCGGGACGATGGGCGTATATGCGGAAGGTGGTGATGCGCCGGCATCTGCGAATGACGGTACGTATCAGGGACCGGAAGTGCGGAAGTTTTCTGTTGAGAGCCGTTTCGGATGGCAGATGCTCAGAACGGACGGAGCGGGAACGGATGGGAATCGTACTGGATTCCGTGGCGAGTTCTTCAATCTGCGTCTGGATGCCAGATTGTATCGTGGCTTGACGTTTTCCTGGCGTCAGCGTCTGAATATCACTTCGGAACGCAATTTTTGGAACTCAACGGACTGGATGACGCTTGATTATACCCACGACGACAGGTGGCATTTCTCTGCCGGCAAGCAGATTGTCGCAATAGGCGGTTATGAGTATGACCGTGCGCCGATAGACCTGTATGGCGTCAACAGCGAGTTCTGGAACCAGATAGCATGCTATCAGTTCGGTGTCAGCGCGTCATATAGTTTCAGTGCCGCCGACCGTCTGCTCTTGCAGTTCTGCAACAGCCCCTTCCGCACATTCATAGGAAGCAACGACACATACGGTTTCTCGCTCATGTGGAATGGTAGCCACGGTATGTGGGAGACTATCTGGTCGGTAAATGCCTTCCAGTGTACTGGCGGACGATGGATGAACTATATCGTTCTTGGAAATAAATTCAATTTCCTGCCTGGACGCCTATGGCTGGAACTGGACTACATCAACCGTGCGAGCAGCAGACAGACGTTCCTGTTCGATGACAGTAGCGTCATAGCCGAGATGAGTGCCAGACCTCTCCGTTCTGTCCGCGTGTTTGCCAAATACAATTTCGACATAAACCGTTCGGGAACCGATGCCGATCTGTGTGTCACCGATGGAACGAAGATTCACGGTGTGAGCGGGGGAGTGGAATACGAGCCGTTCGCACGCCACCCAGAGGTGCTGCGCCTTTTCGGTATGGCAGGCTACACCTGGGGCGTGAACGCCAATCCGGACGGAGCCATGTTTGACGGACAGGTGCGCCTGAGCATCGGTGCCAAACTCAATCTGGACATACTGAAAGGGTTGCGCATGGCTCTAAGGAAACATTAAAAAAACAAATCTATCAAAACATATATGCTGAAAAAGATTCCAAATGGCATTCCATGCCTTATCATTATCGTTGTGCTGTTCGGATACATGGGCAGTGTCATGGGCTTTGCCAACATGCTGAATACTATCATGCACACGGCGCATGACCTGTTGCTGAACACCGTGTTCTATCTCATGGGTATGTGCGTCATTACAGGCGCGCTCGGCAAGGTGTTTGTCAATTTCGGAGTTGTGGATCTGTTGCAGCGTCTGCTTCGCCCTGTCATGCGTCCGCTCTTCAATATGCCCGGTGTGGCATCGCTTGCCGCCGTGCTTACTTTCCTCAGCGACAATCCGGCCATCATCGCACTTAGTCAGGACAAGGGTTTTGCCCGCTATTTCAAGAAGTACCAGCACGTGTCGCTGGTCAATTTCGGTACGGCTTTCGGCATGGGACTTCTCGTCATCGTGTTCATGGTGGGGCAGGGCTATTTCCTTGCACCCTTTGTGGGCTTCTTCGGAGCAATATGCGGCTGTGTGGTGGCTACACGGCTGATGCAGCATTTCACTCTGAAGATGTATCCCAACTATCGTGACGAGGATGCCACAGTTGTCACCAATTACAGCGGCGAACTGCTGCCCGATGTGAACTTCGAGGAAGAAAAACAGCCAGATGATACAAGTCTTTTCGTACGTGTGCTCAATGCTCTTCTTGACGGTGGTAAGGACGGTGTCAGCATCGGCATGGCCATCATTCCCGGTGTGCTCATCATCAGTACTTTGGTGATGATGCTCACTTTTGGCGGCACAGCCGAGGGCATAGACGAATCTGGGAACGAGATAATTGTCTACACCGGCGGTGCCTTCCAGGGAACACAGTTGTTGCCATGGCTGGCAGCCAAGATCAGCTTCGTGTTTGAATGGCTCTTCGGCTTCACGGCTCCCGAACTGGTGGCTTTTCCGATAACCGCCCTCGGCGCTGTGGGTGCCGCCCTCGGACTCATTCCGGAATTCACGTCCAAGGGAATCATCGACGGCAATGCCATAGCCGTATGCACAGCCATGGGCATGTGCTGGAGCGGCTATCTCAGCACCGATGCCGCCACTCTGGATTCCTTGGGCTATCGCCCTCTGGTTCCGAAGGCATTCCTCAGCACATTTCTCGGAGGCATCTGCGCCGGCATCATAACGCATTGGGTATATGTCGCCATTCTTGCTATAAGCGGCCTGTTTGCCCCGTCCTCGGTGTGGAGCGTACAGACACAGGCCACTCTGTGCAATTCTCCGCAGCACAGGCAGATAGAGATGACAATGCTGGACGACAGTACCTTTGTAGTGAAGGACTGGTTCGGCGAGGAAGGTACCGACCTCAGATTTCGTGTCAACCAAAAGGATTCTTCCATAGTGATAACCAACGCCTATGCAGAAAAGAGCAAGCGTTTCTTCTTCGTGGAGATAAACAAGAAGGCGTTGCAGGGTGAGGTGTCATACGCAGCACTGTGTCCGGTGAGCGAGTATTCCAGATACAAGGGAGACGAGCATGGCGGCAACATGTTTGTATTCGCATTCCTTTATGATGGTGCACACCGTCCTATAGATCGCGGATACTATGAACTGGTGTGGGGTACGGGTCTGCCTCAGACCGTGGAAGCTGAGAAGTTCATCCAGGAGGAGATTGCCGCCGAGGCGGACAGCATCCGTCGCGATTCCACATACAAGAGCGTGGCGGCAAAGCTGCTTGAGGAGCAGGACACGCTTGCTACGGACACACCGTCAGTTCGCTAATCTGTTGTCTGGACGGATACGGTAGTCATATCGCGATTTATGGAGCCGGACGTTTTGTCCGGCTTCTGCTGTATATTCTTGATACCGATGATACTTACATAATGTTTTCTTGGCATATTGCTTGATATTCTTCTTTTTATTTTTTAACTTTGTGATGAATAAAAGCCTAAAAATATCTTTATTAACCTAATATTAACAACATGAAAAGACTGTTATTTTCATTAACGGCATGCCTGTGCGTGCTGTGGGGGTCGGCGGATTTGCCGTTCCGAAACCATCGTTATGATTCCTTCAAGGTTCTTGAACCTGCGGAGGGGAGTATTCTGTTTATCGGCAACAGCATTACAGACATGCACAGTTGGCATGAGACGTTCAGGACATCTGACGGCAGATATCTGCCTATTGTCAACAGAGGCAACTCCGGTACTTTCTCCACTGAGCAGAGTGACAACCTCGAGACATATCTGGCACACAAGCCCAAGAAGGTGTTCATGATGATAGGCACAAACGACATTGCCACGTCCGGGCTGAACTTCAGCGGCGAGCAGATCCTGGCCTATGTCAAGAGCATGGTGAAACGTATACGCATGCGTTCGCCAGAGACAAAGATATATCTGTACAGCATCCTCAAGAACCAGACCGGCAACCGCATCGAGGCAACATGGCTGCATGCCAATGAGGTGCTCAAGGCTTATGCCGAGGCAGAGAATGCTGACTGGCTCACTTACGTTGACCTGTACGACAAACTCGCAGGCATTGCCGACGGCGGTGTCTGGAGCTATGACAGGCTGCACCTAACGGCGGCTTCCTACAGGGTGTGGTGCGATGCCATCTGCCAGTATCTTCAGGATGGCGAGGACTACACCGTGACGACGGTGTATCCCGAGAATACCGCTTCCATGCAGAACAACGGCGGCCTCGGCTCCTCCAACGGAATGCTTGCCACAAGTGCGAGCATGCTTCCGATAAGTTCTGATGACGTTATTGTGTTCGGTGATGAGCTGGTAAAGAACGGCGAGTGGAACGAACTGTTCGGTTCTCATAACGTGAAGAACCGCGGCACGGGATGGGGCTATGGCGGTGACATTGCCACGACAAGCAAACTCGTGGATGCCACATACGCGTCTACCGGAGTGGAGAAGCAGGATGCCAAGGCTATTTTCCTGTACACCGGCACAGCTGATGCAAACGGAAGCACCAGCCTAGAGACAGTCAAGAGTGCATACAAGGCTGTAGTGGACAAACTGGCGGAGAAGTCTCCCTCTTCACACCTCTACCTGATGGCTCTGTGTCCAACGGCCAACGCATCTACCAATACATCACGTATTGCCGTGCTGAACGCATACATGCAGACACTGGCCGAAGCAAACGAGAAGATAACCTTTGTTGACACGTATACTCCGCTGCTGAGCGGCACGACGGCCAATGCCAAGTACTTCTATCCCTCAAACTATCTCGGAGGACTCGGCTATGTCAAGGTGGCAAATCTGATGAAAGATGCCCTTGCCGTTGACTTCCCCACGGACGTCTATGACGTAATCAGCGAGGAGGCTGCAGAAGCACGCCATGCCCAGGCCGGCCTGCGCAACAGCATTTCTCAGGCTATAGCTCTCGGCCTGGGTGTGGAACTCGGAAACTCTGTCGGTCAGTACAGAGCCGACGGCATGGCTGCCTTCAATGCCGAGGTGGACAAGGCCAACGCATTGCTTGCCGCTGGTGACATCACCGAGGAACAGGCTCAGAGCCAGATTGACAAACTTACCCTTGCACTGACCGAGGCTCTTGTCATGCCGTCAGCCAGCACAGGCAATGCTGCATACTGGTATCAGATTACTTCTTTACGCTCTTCCGACCTGTATGTCTCTGCCGAAGGTGCAGAGGGAACAGTCGTTGGTTCTCAGACGGAGAACAAGTATGCAGCTTCCATGTGGAAGTTCGTTGTGCGCGAAGACGGTACGTACGATATTGTCAACCGCGAATATGACAGCTATCTCAGCCCCTCTGCCGCTTACAACTCGGCCATACAGACCACCAGGACACGTCCCAGTGCTGGCTGGACTGTAAGTTATGCCAATACGGCAGGTTACTACATCGTGTCTTCCGGTGAAGTGCAGCTGAACCAGACCGGTTCGGCCCAGAACTATGCCATCTACAACTGGAGCGCGTCCGGCATGAAGGGCAGCGACCGCGGCGATGCCGGATGCCAGCTGAAGATACAGGTGGCTCCGGAACCGGAGGAACGCCCCGGACTGCCTGACGCACTGGTCTATACCGTAGACAAGGCGCATGGCAACCTGTATCGCGGCACGGCTGTGAACCAGAGCTGGAACAGCCTCTGGAAGAGCAATGACACTCCGCAGCTGTCCTTTTCCTGTGCAGCCAACAATATGAACTGGGTGGGCAATAACGTGCAGCTCATGACCGGTACAGCCAAGAGGGCCACATATACCCTTTCCGCACCTTCCGACTATGTCATAGAGGAGTACAGTTTCACCTTTGCCAACAATGGTCACAACACCGGTATGCCGCTGACCATGGACAACGGCACGTCGTACACTACATCCGCCACGCCGCAGACCGTAAGTGCAAGCGGTCAGAAGCTTTATTCCGTATCCTTTGAACTGACTGGTGACAACGGTAACGGCGTTGTGCTTTCTGACTTTATTGTCAAGGTGAAGGAGGACAAGCAGGAAGGGCCTCTTGTCAGCACCGAAGGTAACGAACATTGGTACTACATCCTCAATGCCGGCACCAAGGACTACAGCCGCGACAAGGCGGTGTACTACGATGCTAGCATAGATCGTCTTCGCTTCGGCAACAAGGCATTCAGGGCAGACTATGTATGGAGCTTCTGGGAACAGGACGGCAAGTTGGCCATAAAGAACTATAACGGACAGTATTTCGGAACAGCCGGAGCGGGCACTGGCGGCACGACGCAGTTCGGTGCTGTGGATACTCCCAACTACATTTATAATATAGAGAGTGCATACGGCTTTTTTCTCATCAAGGACGAGAGCACAGAGTTGCACGCTCAGGAGTCCGGTGCCGTACTGGTACGCTGGGCTGCCTCTGATGGCAACGCATCGCTGTGGAGATTTGAGGAGGCCGATGTCACCGATGCCGAGGCTTCACTGTCAAGCACTACCGTTGTGCAGGGCAAGGTGACGACTGGTATCGGTAACAAGAACCAGCCCATGGTACGCTCCACTATCTGTGTCGGTGGTCTTGCAGGCAATTGCCAGTTGCAGGGCGTCAAAGGTCTTTTTGCAGGAACGAAGAGGACAGACATAACCAATGTCAAGGCCTATCTCGCCACGAATGCACGCGAACTTTTCATCGACACGGAAGACCGCAAGATGCCATGGCGCGAGGAGAACGGTTTCCTGTTCGGCGAACCTGTCTCGCTTGCTTCCGACGGTACTTTCACCATTACCGGCTCTTATGATATGGCTCCTGGCGAGCACTATCTGTGGATAACTTACGACATAGCCGATGATGCCCAGGAAGGTGACCGCGTTGATGCGCGCATAATGAGCTACACGATAGACGGCAACGAGGTCAAGGAGGCCAACGGACATCCAGAACACCAGGCCACCATATTCCTTTCCGAGAGCGCAGTGCTGATGCCAATGGACAAGGGCACGCGTTACTATCGCATACCGTCCATCACTGTGACCGCAGACGGCCAACGTCTTGTCACTCTGACGGACGACCGCAAGGCACACGGTGCCGACCTGCCCAGTCACTGTTATCTGGTTGCACAATATTCTGACGACAATGGCAAGACATGGAGCGATCCTGTTACTGTGGCCGGTACTGCCGAAACGGGTGGCGATTACGGTCATGGCGATGCCTCTCTGGTGACCAACCGCGACAATGGTGACATCATAGGTATCATGACCAGTGCCGGAACGTACGGCCATGGCTTCTTCGCAGGTACCGCAGCCGAGCCTCCACGCTGGAAGACAATCATAAGCCACGACAACGGCCTCACATGGGGAGTTCCCGTGGATCACACCGATGACCTTTATGGTGCCAATTGTTCCAATGAGAAGACCAAGACATGGAGGAGCGGTTTCTCCGGATCCGGTGCGGCATTGCAGAAGCGCGACGGCACATTGGTGTCCAGTTTTGTCAACCGAGAGGCTGACAACAGCCAGAACTTCTACTTCTTCATGAGCAAGGACGGTGGCGAGAGCTGGTATGTCAGCGGCACCAGCGGCACCAAGGGAGCCGACGAGCCCAAGACACTGGAGCGCAACAATGGCGACCTGGCCATCAGCGTGCGTGCCAGCGGTTACAACTACTACAACTACACTTCCGATGACGGTGCCACATGGCACAAGCCGTCACAGACACGCTTCACCACAGGTATCTCAGGCAATGCATGCGACGGAGAGTATATGGTATGGTGTTCAACTTTGGAGGGGAATCCATGGAACATTGCCCTGCAGACTCTGCCCAACAACAGCAGCCGCCAGAATGTCAGCATAGCACTCTCTACGGACGAGGGAGCCACCTTCGGCACCCCCAAGACCATCTGCCCGCGCGGTTCTGCCTATTCGGCCTGCACGGTCTTGCCGGACGGCACGTTGGGCGTGTATTACGAGGAAAATGGAGTGTACGACGGCTTTGTCATGCGCTTTGTACGCTTCTCTCTTGACTGGGCCAGCAACGGTGCATACAAGTTCACCGATGACGCTCCATTCCACCCGATCAAATCAACGAAGGAAACGGGTATTGACGATGTCATATCCGCGCCGGTATCCGCCACAAATGGTGCCGTATATGACATGCAGGGACGCCGTCTTGCCGTTCCCGCATCTCCCGGCATCTACATCAGTAACGGACGCAAGGTACTTGTCAACAAGTAATAGTGTAAACATAAAAATCGGGGCTGAGTTTAAACTCAGCCCCGATTTTTATGTCGGTCGCACAGTTTACTTGCCGGACGTGTGTTCCTGTATGCCGCACAAGCGGCGTATTTTGTTCGGAATATCTGTGTTGTCCTGGAAGCCCTGGAACAGCTCGCTGCCGGTGCCTATGGCGAACACGGGAACGAAGTCGCCGCTGTGTGAACCTGTTGTCCAGCCTATGCCGGTGATATGGTCCATGATGTTGAAGGTACGCTCGACGAATTTGTTCAGTGAGACGTAGAGGGTCTTCTTCTCCTGTGTGCTCTTGTCGATGAAGGTGCTGCGGAATGCTTCCTGCAATGCCTTGTCCTGTTTCTCGTTTATGGGGATGGCGGTGTACAGTCCGAGTTTCTCACCAAGGTACGTTTTCATGAAGTCCCACGTGATGCTGTCGCCGTTCTTTATCATGCGCTGGCATTCGTACTGCATGGCCTGCATGGATGTGCGCTGGTAATCGAAATTCTTCATCTTCAGTGTGTATGGACCTCCGCTGACACCGGCGGCCATGCCGCCTGTGTTGTGGTCTGCCGTTACTACGATGAGTGTTTCGTCCTTGTGACGCAGGTAGAAGTCGTAGGCCAGACGCAGTGACTCGTCAAAGTTGAGCAGCTCTTTCACCGCCGCACCGGCATCGTTGGGGTGCAATGCATGGTCTATGAGTCCGCCCTCTATCATGATGAAGAACTTCTTGGGCGAAACCTTTTCCATGTGTTCTATGCATGCCTTGGTTATGAAGGGCAACGTGAGATTCCCCTTTATGCTGTCTATCGTGTAGCCGATATGGTCAAGATGGTACGGCGCGTTCAGCAGCACCACCTTGTTGCCGTGCTTGCCCTCCTTCCATTGGTCGGGGCCGTTCACTATGGAGTATCCGGCGTCGGACAGTATGGTCTGCACGTCGGGCTGGCCTTCGGGAGCGCGTCCGCGCAGTTTGCCTCCTGCAAACATGTCGTAGTTGCTCTCTTATAAACCTCTCCGAGCCCCCGCGCCCGCGGCTGAGAGCCGA